>DATBCZ010000444.1:0-18864 GCA_036270175.1 Steroidobacteraceae bacterium
TCCCTATGTACGCGGCTGGGAAAGCCCAGTCAAAAAAACTGAGGATCGAATCGTATTCACCTCTCCAACGCTAACCGACGGAGTCGAAGTCACTCTCACAACAATTTTTTCATGTGTAAAAAAGCCACCAGAAAAACCAGGGCGCTGCCAAGTGTTCCGAAAAACCAAAGCTTAAGTGAGCCGAAGCCCTTCTCCATCTCCGTTCTTCCTTTCTCCATTTCCGCCCTCAACGATCCAAACTCCTTTGCGACCGAACCAAACTCCTTCGCGACTTCCGTCTTGAACGAATGAAGCTCGTCTCTGAGCCCCTCTACATTGCCTCTGAGGTCCTTAACCTCACCTTGCACGGATTTGATGTCACTTCTTAGGTCCACAAGAGTCGAGCGGACGTGGCCCATGTCCGACTCGATGTTCGCGACCCGCTCTTCAACAGACATTCTCGCCTCCAATTTTAGTGCTGCGCCCATAGACCGCCCCTGCAAACTGCTCCTGACCTGTGGGCGCGAGAATAGACCCATCGCGGCGCGCAAAGGAAGCTGTTGAATGAGTCAAATAAAACTATTTTTTTTCGCGGAATTACGCTGAAAATCGCACGCGGTTTAGGAGGGCTTAGAGGACGTTGTTCTACGACGTCGTGTCTCGACGTCGTCCTCTGCGAGCGCGTATCGCGGGCCAGTTGCCCCACGCTCGGAGCCTAATGTTCGCTCAAACCGACCGCTTCAGCACCCGAAACAGGGCCGGGTGACTGGCCTGCAAGGACTTCCGCAGCGCCAGCTCTTCGCTCTGCTGCCGCGCACGGCGTGCATGAATCCAACGATGAACACAGCGGTAGGATTCCTCGGCGGGGGTGCCGGTTGCCAGTTCTTCCGCAAGTTGCAAGGCCAGTCCAGGCTCGCTGAGCAGCAGCCACGCCGGGAAGTCGACTTCGGTCAGCGCGCTCTCGCCAGTAGTCTGGGCGGCGTCCGGCTCATCATCCAGAAAACGCTGCCACAGAGTCGTCAGCTCCGGCTGCCGCAGTTTACTCACCGCCTGTGAGGCCTCGGCGGGCGCACGCCAACACACGTGGCACCACGCCGCCAATGCCGCAACCCGCTGCCGCCGGTTGAATGCGCTCTCCACCAGCCGCAGACACAAGGGAGAGTGTTGTTGCCAGTCCGGCTCGCTCAACACGCTGTCAGTCACGCCCGCCCAGTCCTGTGCCTGACTCAGAGCGAAGCTGCGGTGTAACGCAGGGTCCTCGGCCGAGAAGGCTAAGCCCCGCACGGCCTCGCCAAGCTGCATCCACAGCGGCGTCAGAAGATCGCGGCACTGCGCGCCCAGGAGGCGCCGGGCCGTGGGAGTGACTTCGAGCAGGAAAGCCAACTCCGCGCGGGGATCCGTCACGGGCTGCCCAAGGTGCCCGAGAGCCGCCGACAGTTGGTCAAAAGCGGCGAGGTCCGAATGGGTGGGCGCCTGCGTATAGAGTTGGTCCAGCTGCCGCTGCGCGCTCATGAGATTATGGGTCGTCAGCGCCTGGACGATGCCGTTGGTGAGAGCGACGACCGGATTGTCGAAGAACAGATCCATCTGCGGAACGCTCTGCGCCCGCACATAACGGCTGCCGATGAGCCGCTGCAATTGGGGATCCATGCTGATGCGCAGCGGCCGCTCGCCGCCGCCGGTCGCTGCCGGCGCGCTCTGGTGCCAGGCGTGAAATTCCTGGGCCTGCTCCACGAGTTTGATGCGGCGGGCATAGCTGGCAGCCTGCTCGAGCTCCGCCTTGATCTTGTCGGGGTTGCCCATCAGAACGCCGTCGAGGAATTCGATCTCGCGGCGGCGCCAGCTCTCGTAGTCGCTGTACAACAGCCGTCCGGAGTTGAACAGGAGTTCGAGCGGTGCGAACGCACCCTGTTCCAGCATTTGCGCGTCCACGTGCGCCTGCAATGAAGTGTCGACTGCCGTCATGGTGCGAACAGCGCCTCGATGTCGGTCGAAGTCCAAGACGCCGGGCTGGCGCCGCCCTGGGTGTAAAGTCGGCTGGCGAGCTCATGTTTATCCGCCTGCAACTGCAGGATCCGCTCCTCCACGGTGTCCTGGGCGATGAGCTTATAAACGAACACGGGCTTGTCCTGGCCGATGCGATGCGCGCGATCGGTCGCCTGCGCTTCCACGGCGGGATTCCACCAGGGGTCGTAGTGAATGACCGTGTCCGCGGCCGTCAGGTTGAGCCCCGTGCCGCCGGCCTTGAGGCTGATCAGAAATAACGGTGCGCCGCCCGATTGGAAACGTGCGATAACGTCGGAGCGATTCTGGGTCTCCCCCGTCAACAGGCAATACGGTATGCCGAGCGCCGTGACCGCCGCCTCGATGAGCCGCAGCATCGATGTGAATTGCGAGAACACCAGGACGCGGCGCCCCTCGTCAATCAACTCCGGCAGCACGCTCGTGAGCCATTCCAGTTTCGCGGAAGGGATCTCGGTATTGCCGCTACCCACCCTGAGCAGCCGCGGATCGCAACAGGCCTGCCGCAGTTTCAACAGGGCGTCGAGAATCGTGATCTGGCTCCGCGCCAGTCCCTGCTGTTGGACGACTTCCTGGATGCGGCGATGACTCGCGAGCCGAATCCCGTCGTAGAAGTCCCGTTGGCGCTCGTCGAATGCCAGCGTCTCGACGATTTCCGTCTTGGGCGGCAAATCCTTGGCCACTGCATCTTTCGTACGGCGTAGCAGGAACGGGGCGAGCCGTTGCGCCAGGGCTTGCGCGCGCGCACGGTTGCCCTCTTTTTCGATAGGAGTGCGGTAGTGGCGCTGAAAGTTGCGCTCATCGCGCAACAAGCCCGGTTGCACACAATCAAACAGAGACCACAGCTCTCCCAGGTGATTCTCGACCGGCGTCCCCGTCAAAGCCAACCGGTGCTCGGCACGCAGTGCGCGCGCCATCCCGGACACTTTGGCGCGTGGGTTTTTGATGGTCTGCGCCTCATCGAGGATGAGGAGGTAGTACTCCTGGGCGAGCAGGACCTCGCTGTCGAGTTGCAGGAGTGAGTAGCCTGTAATCACCACATCGACCTGGCCGATGAGGGGAAAGGACTCCCGGCGCCGGCTGCCGTGCAGGAGCAAAACACTGAGCTCGGGGGTGAAGCGTTGCACCTCCTGTTGCCAGTTACCCAGTGTGCTAACAGGTGCAACGATCAACGACGGCTTCCGCAGACGTCCCTGCTGTTTCTCCAGCGCAAGGTGGGCGAGTGTCTGGACGGTCTTTCCCAATCCCATATCGTCAGCCAGGATGCCTCCGAGGCCGTGCCGGCGCAGGAACTGCAGCCAGCCCAGACCTTCCTCCTGGTAAGGTCGCAGTGTTGCCCGGAAGCCGGCGGGCGCGGCCAGGGACTTGATGCCGCCCGAAGCTTCGAGATCGTCGAGGAGGGCACGCAACGTAGTGTCGTTCGACCGCAGCGCCGGCCCATTCAATTCACGCGCCAGTTGGACGACACGGCCGGTATGGCTCGTGGGGAGCGACAAAGCCTGTTGCGCGCCCAGGCCGTCGCGATCGAAAAGCTCCACCAGTGTGTTGGCGATGCGTTGGATCCGCTCGATCGCAATCGGCAGGTAGCGGCCATCATCGAGTGCCACGAGCCATTGCTCGCCTACGCGGCAGCCGGCGTTAGCCTCCCGAGACTCGGGCGGCGCGGTAGTGGCGTCGGTTGCCAAAGAGGCCTGATCGCCTGCGGCGAGCGCAGTCTGCAAGTAACGGGCGAGAGCAGGGAGCAGGTTCACATGCTGTCCGTCTACGATGACACCCAGACGCAGGTTGAACCACCCCTGCCGACGATCCGACTCCAGATCGCCATACCAGTCGTCCGCCCTCGCGATGCGATAAGGGAAGTCAGCGGCGACCAGAACTTCCCAGCCGTCGGCCTGCAGCGCCGGGAGTGCTTCCAACATAAAGTCCAACCAGACCTCGCGGTTGGTAGCGGTCGGAAGCAGTTGCACGAGTCGCGTGCGCCACTGCCGCTCGAGGCCGTGGTCGCGAGGGAGTTCGTACAACGCGCCGTCCATCATCTGGCGGACTGTGGCGCTTTCGTCCTGCAACCTCTCACTGTCGACCGGCAGTCCGTTGTAGATGAAATAGAGTGTTGCCCGGGGGCCCGGCAGCAAGGCCAGTCGTGCTGTCAGGGTCGACAGCGAGTGTTTGTGGACGGGAAACACCTGCAGAGTAGGGAACGGGCCATCGCGGGCGATCCGCTCGTTGGTTGCACCAGCTTCTTCCGGTGTGATCGGCGACTGTTGCCAATAGCGGCGCACCAGGCTCATGGGCTGGACCGACTCCAGGGGGCCCACCTCGGCGGTCTCCGAGTCGATGTACATCGCTGGCTCGATGTCGAGAAATACATCGACCGACGCGCCGGCGCCACAGCGAAGTTCCTGGTCCCCATTGGGTGATGCTTGCCATGCGAACGGGAGTTGTCGGGTTTTGCCCGCGCGTAACACTTGCCCGCCCAGGGATTGCCAGAAGGCGCGACCTGTCGTGACGATCTGGCGGACCAGGGTATTGGCACTCTCTCCGCTGATGTCCCAGGCATCGCCAAGGTCCGGACGCGCCTGGGTGCTGGCGGCGCCCAGTGCTCTGAGGATCTCTTTGTCGTTGCGCTCGACGTAACGGGGAAAGTCAGCGTCGCCCAGGGAGGATCTAATGGTAAAGGGGCTGACAGTGTCGGCCGCGGTTCGACCCGTCGCGGGAGCGCTCTGACCCACCCACGCTGAGACTCGGAGCCCGTGCGCGGTTTTACTCAGCAGATATAGAAGGCGTTGCTGCGTGGTAGGCGCGCCCCGCGTTGCGCCAGCCACAGAGCGTTGCGCCCATGATCCAGCACCGACCCCGCCCGCTCCGGCAGCCCCGCCACCGGCGCCGCCCACGCCAATACCGGCGCCCCGACCCACACCCCCGGTCCCCGCGGCCCTGCTCTCCGCGGCAATCAACACCGCCGCCACATGCGCGCAGGGGCTCCGCTCGCTGCAATTGCACTCACCCTCTATCTTCCAACTTCCTCCGACGCCCCTCAGCCGACGAATGTAGACGCGGTGTTTCCCGACAACGCCGGTCACGACACCGCCGTCCTGGAGGATTCGCACGTCCTCGGCAATCATGCCGGTACGCTCGGCTTTGGGATCGACCCGCCGGCGCTGCCCGCCAGGCGAGAGACACTCACGACTGCCGCGGTGAGTGAGATTCCAGCCGCTACGGCCAATGTCAGATTCGAGCCTTTGCCTGGAAAGGCGCGAAACAGGATGGCGACACCGGCTGCGCCGAGTGTTTGTCCCAACAGTCGCGCCGTCGCAAGCATGCCACCCGCAGCCCCCGTGCGTGCGCGTGGCGCCGAGCCGATGAGCGTTCTGTTGTTGGGTGCTTGAAAGAAGCCGAATCCCAACCCGCACAGGGCCATCCGCCAGATGAGATCCGCCGGCGCCCCGTCGCGGGGAAACAGGGCCAACAGGGTCAGGCCCGAAGCCATGGCAAGCAGCCCCAGGCTTCCCAGGATCCCGGCGGGATAGCGATCGGCGAGACGTCCGGCGATGGGCGCGGCTAACGCAACTCCGACGGGCCAGGGCGTCATCAACAACCCTGTCTCGGCGGCGCTGTGCCCGACCCGCTGAATCTCGAACGGTAAAGCTACGAGGCCCGCCATCTGCGCCATGAATGAGCACACGGACGTGGCCACCGACAACGAAAACAACCGCACGCGCAGTAGATCGAACGGAATCAGCGGCGCATCGCGGTTGATTTCATGCCGCACGAGGATCGCTCCGAGAATGCAGCCGGCGGCGATTTCCGCGCAGGCCAGCGGAGTCGCCGCATCCTGCGCCAGGGATTGCAGACCGCCTATGAGCAGCGCGAACGTCCCCGCCTGCAGGGCCACTCCGGCGTAGTTCAACTTTCGTGACGAGCGATCGGTCTCGGGCAGCGCGTACAGGGCAATGATAATGGTGATGGCTCCAATCGGAACGTTGACGGCAAACAGCCAGCGCCAGTGGGCGATCGCCAGGATCGCCGAAGCGATCGTGGGGCCGATTGCCGCGGCGACGGCCACAGCGAAGGCGTTGATTCCGATTGCACGTCCTAACATTCGTTGCGGATACGTGAAGCGCACCAACGCGGAATTCACACTCATGATTCCGGCGGCCCCCAGGCCTTGCACTACACGCGCGATGCTGAGAGCGCCGAGGGTAGGAGCCAGGGCACATGCGAGCGATGCAGCCGTGAATATACCGATACCCCAGTGCGACACCCGCCGATAACCCACGATCTCGCCCAGCGATGCGAGCGGCAGCAGCGCGATGAGAATTGCAACCTGGTAGGAATTGATCACCCAGATCGAGGCGGCGTCGCTGGTACGGAAATCGCGCGCCAGCGAGGGAAGGGCGACGTTCACGATGGTGCTGTCCAGCACGGACATGGTGATGGCCAGAACGATCGCCGCCACGGCCCAGTAACGGCGTGGAACGGGAAGGCCGTCGGCATGCGGGATCGCTGCCGTCGGGGCGAGGCGTGGGCTGGACATCAGCGGTAATTCGCCACGGCGTCGTTGAAGCCCGGGGGTGGTGCTCCAATATCAATGCGAATGCGCCGCCTCATGCCTGTGATCATATTGGGTCTTTTGCACCTGTACATCGGGGTGCGCCTGCTGCCCGACCTGGCCTCGAGTCCGGGGCTCAGGGCGGGGGGCGCACTGCTGCTGGTCGTCTCATGTGTGCTCATGCTGGCGGGCCTGATGTCCCGCTCGATGCAGTCCCGGACGGTCGCTGATCGCGTGGCGGCCTTGGGGCTGCTCGCCATGAGCCTGTTCTCGTCTCTATTCGTCTTTACTCTGCTGCGCGACCTGGTCCTGCTGGTCGCCATTGTCGCGTTGCCGGTGCGGCATGTACACCTGCTCATGGCGGCGACCGCGCAGCTGGTGGTCGGATTGGCTGCATTTGTCACGGTGGTCGGTTTCGCAGGGGCGCGCCGCCGTGCCCGCATCGTGAGTGTCGAGGTGCCTCTGGCGAATCTGCCGCCGGCGCTGCACGGGTTCTCGATCGCCCAGATCAGCGACGTTCACGTCGGTTCGCAGATTAAGCAGCAGTACGTCGACGCGATCGTCGATGCCGTGAATGGTCTGGATGCGGATCTCATCGCGGTCACGGGTGACCTGGTCGACGGGTCGGTACCCGATCTCTCGCGTCACATCGCTCCGCTCGGAAGGCTGAGCGCGCGCCATGGCACGTTTCTCGTGACCGGAAATCATGAGTACTACTCGGGGGAACGTGCATGGACGGCGGAGTTCACGCGATTGGGACTTCGCGTGCTTTTGAATGAGCATGTCGTCGTTCGCCACGGAGGGGCGCCCCTCGTGGTCGCCGGAGTAACGGACTACAGCGCGCATCACTTCAATCCCGAGCAGCGCAGCGACCCTGTGGCCGCGCTCTGGGGTGCGCCGGCCGATGCGGCAGCGAGAATCCTGCTCGCTCATCAGCCGCGTTCCGCCTCCGCGGCTGCCAGCGCGGGTTTCGACCTTCAGCTTTCGGGGCATACGCACGGTGGGCAGTTCTGGCCGTGGAACCTGTTCGTACGGCTCCAGCAGCCCTTCACGGCCGGCCTGCATCGGTTGAATAACCTCTGGGTCTACATCAGCCGCGGCACCGGTTACTGGGGTCCTCCCAATCGGTTTGGCGCGCCGTCGGAAATCACTCTGCTAAAGCTCGTTACCGCCTGAGATCTGACGCGCCGCGTGAGGCGCGGCACATCGATTGCTCTATCGCTTTCAACATCCTGGTTATGGCGGTGGAGTTATGAGGTTGCACTCTCTGTTCCTGGCTTTGCCGGCGCTCGGTCTGCTGGGGTGCGCGGGGACATCGCGGGCGCCGGAACAATTTGGCTCCGGCGCCGGAGTGCAGTTGCCCGACCCGCACCATTCTCTGGTTCCAACTGTCAATGTCGCGCCGGCAAAGGGCTGGCCGCCAGGAAAAATGCCGGTGGCCGCGCCGGGATTTGCGGTCGCGCCCTATGCAACCGGTCTCGACCATCCCCGCTGGCTGTATGTGTTGCCTAATGGCGATGTGCTCGTCGCGGAGAGCAACGCGCCGCCAGACAGGCCCGGCGACAGCAAGGGTGTTCGCAGTTGGTTTATGCATAAGCTCATGGCGAAGGCGGGTGCCGGAGTACCCAGCCCGAACCGCATAACACTGCTACGCGGTGTGAGCGGAGCCGGCGGCGCTGTGACGCGCACCACCTTTCTGCAAGGATTGAAGTCCCCGTTCGGCATGGTGCTCGTCGGTCACGACTTTTACGTTGCCAACACTGACTCCCTCCTGCGCTACACCTACCATGACGGCGACACTCAGCTGGCCGGAGCGGGGGTGAAGGTTGCCGATCTTCCCGCGGGTCCGATCAATCATCACTGGACGAAGAACGTCATCGCGAGCCGTGATGGCATGCGCCTGTATGTGACTGTTGGTTCCAACAGCAACGTCGGCGAAAACGGCCTGGCGGCGGAGCAAGGGCGGGCCCGTATCATCGAGATCGATCCCGGCAGCGGTCGCGCACGGCCCTTTGCCACCGGGTTGCGCAACCCGAACGGCCTGGGGTGGAATCCCCAGTCCGGTGCACTGTGGGCGGCGGTCAATGAGCGGGACGAGCTCGGCAACGACCTCGTCCCCGACTACATGACATCGGTACGCGATGGTGGCTTCTACGGGTGGCCCTTCAGCTATTACGGGCGTCATCTCGACCCGCGGATCAAAGAGCAGAACGACGCTCTGGTTGCCCAGGCAATTATTCCCGACTATGCGCTCGGATCCCACACGGCATCGCTCGGCCTGGCGTTTTACGAGGGGAAGCTGTTTTCCGGGCACTATTCCGGGGGCGCATTCATCGGGCAGCATGGCTCGTGGAATCGCAAACCACGTAGTGGTTACAAAGTCATCTTCGTCCCCTTCGCCAACGGCCAACCGTCGGGTCCTCCGGAAGAGATCCTTTCGGGCTTCATCAGCGACTCGGGCAATGCATTCGGGCGGCCCGTTGGAGTTGCTGTCGACCGGGCAGGGGCACTGCTCGTGGCGGACGATGTCGGCAATGTGGTCTGGCGTGTAACGAACGCTCTATGATGTACCGCCGGTGCCCGGCCGGCGACACCAAGCGCACCTATGATCAACATTAGAGCGGCTACCCACGCGGACGAGCCGAGGTGGCGTGAGCTATGGGCCGGTTACAACGCCTTCTACGAAGCGAAAATCCCAGAGCCGATTACTCGAGCAACCTGGCGGCGGATCCTGGACCCGGCAGCGCCGATCCTGGGCCGGGTCGCTGAGGCCGACGGACGCGTGGTCGGGTTCTCAAACTCGGTGCTGCATGAAACCACCTGGGCCACGACGCCGATCTGCTATCTCGAAGATTTGTTTGTTGAGGCCGCCATGAGAGGCAATGGCGTGGGACGCCTGCTGCTGCAGGACCTGGTGGTGCTCGCCCGCCAACACGGGTGGTCGACACTCTATTGGCACACCCGCAGCAACAACACCACCGCGCGTCGACTTTATGACACCTTCTCACCGGCCGACGACTTCGTGCGTTACGTCGTGACACCCGGAGAGTGAGACAGGCTCCCAGGCGCGCTTACCAGGGCTGATCCCTGCCGTCGGTCTGGAGGAAGCGGCCGCTGTCTTTCAGCGTGAGCCCGTCGATGGTGGCGATCATCTTTCCCACCGCCTCCGGCGGGGGTACGAAGCCCGGTAGTTTCAGGTTGCCGAGGCTTTCCACCTGCACCCCACCGGGGTGAAAGAAGGCGACAATGATGCCTTCGTCCTTGAACTGCACGGCCAGCAGTCGCATGGCGCTGTTGAGCGCGGCCTTGCTGATGCGGTACCCGTAGTGATCGGCGGAGCGCGGCGGCACCGACACCATGCCGGCCGCCGAGCTGATGGCAATGATTTTCTTCTGCCTGCTCGCCCGGACGTTGTCGATGAAGGCCTCGGTGACCCGCAACGGTCCGGCGACGTTGGTGTGGATGAATTGATCCAGTTGGTCGTAGTCGAGCGTGCCGAACAACCCGCCGGCACTACCCCGTCGGTCGGTGATGGGCCCGAACCGGATCAGCGCGGCGTTATTCAACAGCACGTCGATCGGCTGGCCCTTGAGTTTGAGCGCCAGGGCCTTGATCTGCGCGGGGTCGGTGACGTCCATGCGCTCGACGCGCACCTTGGTTGGATACTGCTGTTGGAGTGTCGCCAGCTCGTTCGGAGTGCTGTCCCGCCGGTGTGTCGCAATGACCGTCCAGCCCTTGGCGGCATATTCCTTGGCAAACTCCAGGCCGATGCCCTGGTTCGAGCCGGTGATGAGCACCGTTTCCGCCTGCGCCCGAGGGGCCGCGAGCGCGGTCACTAACAGCAATACCAGGGCGCAGAGGGGAATTCGGGTGGCTATTCGCATCGGGGCAGTGTGCCAGAAGCGCGGCGCAGCGCTGCTCAACCGCAGGTCGACGCCACGCTGCGAACGACGGCCGTTGCAATAAATGGCGTTCGGCGCCGGTCAGGTTAATATCGGTACAGTCTCCCTGCCCCGATCGGAGCGAGCCATGAAACTGAGCGCGCGTAATACTCTCCCCGGAACGATCCGCAAGATCGATATGGGGGCGGTGAATGCGGAAGTGACTATTGAGGTTGCTCCTGGAATCACCATTGTGTCGATCATTACCATCGACGCCGTGAATAATCTCGGGCTCAAGGAAGGCGGTAACGCCTATGCCGTAATAAAGGCGTCGAGCGTGATGGTGGGCGTGGACTGAATCGCGGTACCTATACCTGCAAAAAGCGAGGCTGGTCGTGAAACTGAAGCGAAGCAGAATGTTCGGTGGGGTGGGGGCGCTATTCGCCGTGACCTGCGTGGTGGGTCTGTTGAGCCTGGGCGGGTTGCCTGTGGCGCAAGGGGCTACCGTGATACCGGGCCCGGCATTCGACAATCCGCAGGCACCCGGTCCGTTGCAGACCGCTGTCCTGGCGGGCGGTTGCTTCTGGGGCACGCAGGGTGTGTTCGAACACGTGAAGGGTGTCCGGCGCGTGTTGGCCGGCTACTCTGGCGGGGCGGCGTCGACGGCCCGGTATGAGACCGTAAGCAGCGGGTCCACCGGACACGCCGAGTCCATCCAGGTTACTTTCGATCCGGCGGAAGTCTCTTATGGCGAGATTCTGCGGGTGTTCTTTTCCGTGGCCCACGATCCCACCGAGTTGAATCGGCAGGGACCCGACGAGGGCACGCAGTACCGCTCGTCGATCTTCTATGCGGACGCCACGCAACAGAAGATCGCGACGGCCTACATCGAGCAACTCCAACAGGCGCACACCTTCAAGCGCCCGGTAGTCACGCGGGTCGATCCCCTCAAGGGTTTCTATCCGGCCGAGGGTTATCACCAGGACTACCTGGTCCACAACCCGCACCAACCCTACATCGTCTACAACGACCTGCCGAAGATCGAGAATCTGAAGCGCGTGTTTCCCGAGATCTACCGGGACCAGCCGGTGCTGACGCGCGACGCGGTTCCGACTCGCGACAAAGGCTCGGGCGAGGTCGCGGCGACGATCAAGTAGCCGTCGGTCAACTTGACGGCGCTCGCTCCAGGCTGCCGCGATCCCATTGCGCCAGCCTGGCGCCCGCCTCGTACGTGCTCCGCAGAAAGCTTTCCAGCACCGCCGCGGGGTTGGATTGCGAGCGGACCGCGTCATACGGCAGGATGAATTCCGACACCTCACGGTTGTAGGCCGCTTCCGCCGGCAAAACGCGCGCCTCTTTGAATCCCGGCGGCTCGGGTGCCGCGTAGGCGTAGAAGGCGGCCGTTTGAATCGCCCCGCTCCCGGGCCAGAAGCCGTGACTGATCACTTCATGTGAATAGGCTTCCCGCGTGATGGGGTCGGCGCCGGCACGCTCAGGCGCCCTGCGTCCGGAGAAGCGTGTGACCGCCAGGTCGAAACTGCCCCAGAAGAAGTGCACCGGGCTGCATTTGCCCACAAATGCCGCCCTGAAGTCCTGCATGACGTGTGCGACCCGCAGCAGTATCTGCCAGAAGCGCTGCGCGTAGACGGGGTCGTAGCTGGCGTGCCCGGTATCGAGCTCGAACCGGACGGGGTTGGGAACTTCGACCGGCATTGTCCAAATCTGCACGTCAACACCCAACTCGTGGAGCATGGCCATGGTTTCGCGATAGAACGCGGCGACTGGGCGCGCCGACAGCGGGATACTCCGCGCGCCTCCATCCGAGCACCGTGCCACCAATTCATGGCTGATGAAGTCGAAAGTCATGTTGAGCGTGCGGCCCGCGCCGTACGGCATGGCGGGAGTGGCGATTCCCCGCGACGTGACCAGGAAAGCGATGTTCCAGAAGTGGTTTACCCGCGGCGTCAGCGCCAGGCAGATCTTCCCCACGATCTGTGTCCACATGTGCAAGGTCGCGTAAGTGTCGCGCCACTGCTCGAGTGGTAACTCCGGCCAAGGTTCGCTATTCATGGTCGCACTCCGCTGTCTCTACGCTGAATGTCTGCTATGGCAGCCCGGAGAATCGCACGAATTCCAGCACCGCGCTGCGCACGATCGGCGCAATGTTCGCCCGCGAGGACGGGTCAGCGCGCAAGTCGAGCGTGAGTTCCAATTGCGCGCCTCGGGCGCGGGCTCCGCGGTTGCAGATGTTGAGAGGATTTCGACCGGGATACTTGTGGCCGGTCGAGGTAGCGGGGAGGCCGGCTGCGACGAGTCGTTCCGTGAGCACAGCCGTCAGCTCGCCGTCGAGGCCCCCGACGTAGATCTGCGACGAGTCGCCTTTGCAGCCGTGTACGGCCAGCACGACGGGGTGATGTGCAGCCAGAGCGACACACTCGGGGTGATCGAAATTGTGACTGGTGATGTGCAGTTCGCGATTGCGGCCGCGGATTTTCAGGCCGTTGAAGGCAAACAGGCTGAACTGCGTGCCGGCGATGAGGTCCGCGAGTTCCGTGGTGCCGATTTCGATGTTGCCGCCATGGGGCGCGACGATGAGTACCCCAGACTGCCGGCGCTCGCGCACCGTCGTGTTGTAGTCCCTGCCGGCAATCTCTCCTCCGGCTTCGAGTGCCGCGAATGACGTGTATTTGTCCTGCATCCCTACAGCCATTTGGCTTTGCGGAACAAGTAAAACAGGTAGCCGTCGATCGCAGCCATGACGCCCATGCAGGCGGGGTAACCGTAATGCCAGTGCAGCTCGGGCATGTCCGTGAAATTCATGCCGTAGATTCCGACGATGAGAGTGGGTATGGCCACGAGCGCCGCATACGCGGTGAGGCGCTTCATGGTCTCGTTTTCCTGCATCGCTATCATCGACAGGTTCACCGAAGTGGCCGACGTGACCGTATCCCGGTTGGATTCAATGGTCTGGTTGAGCCGCTGCAGGTGATCGTAGATGTCGCGAAAATACTCCCGCAGGCCGGCGACCCGCGCCGGGACGCGGCCGCCGGTGAGGCTCGATACGCCTTCCAGCAGCGGCGCGACGGCGTGCTTCAGTGTCATGAGGCGCTGCTTGAGCTCATACAACGCCCTGATGTTGGTCCGCGGCTCACCGTCCACGGTGAAGATCCGTGTTTCGATTTCCTCCAACTGGTCCTCGAGCTGATCGAGGATCGGGAAGTAGCGGTCGACGACCGCATCCATCAGCGCATAGAGTACGTAGCAGGATCCGAGACTGAGCAATTCAGGCTCGGCTTCACACCGCGCGCGCACGTCATCGAATCCCTTCTCGACGCCACTGCGTACCGAGAGGATGTAATTCGGGCCGGCGAAAATATCGACCTCGCCGACCCGCAGGTCCGGCATGCCCGGCTCGATCATGTGCAACACTGCGAACAAGGAATCGCCGTATTCCTCGATCTTCGGCCGCTGATGCCCCTGCTGCGCGTCTTCCACGGCCAGGGGATGTAAGTTAAATTGCTCGCGCATCTCTTCCAGGAGCGCGATATCGCGGTCTCGCATCGCCACCCAGACGAAACAGCCCGGCCGGCAGACGTAGGTGTGAATATCGGAAGCGGGAATTTCGGCGACCTTCTTGCCATTTTCGTAGGCGACGCATTTGATCAGCATGAACGGCCCGTTTTTCCTGATTCCATAGACACTCGAGTCTAGCCTCGAAGGGCCTGTGCCGTCTTGTTCACCCCCGCCCGTGGGCCCATTTCGGGTAATCTCCCGTCCCGCACGACTTGCGTGGCGCACGAGAGAGCGACATGGCGGCATTTCAGCGTGAGATTCTCGTCCGATTCGGGCATTGCGATGCCGCCGGCTGGGTGTTCTACCCGCGTTACTTCGAGATGATCAGCGACTTTGTCGAGGACTGGTTCGAGGAGGGGCTCTCGGCGAGCGCGCCAGGCCTGTTCCATCACAAACAGTTGCTGACGCCGTCGGTGCATTTCACGGTCGACTTCGTCAAGCCGACCCGTTATGGCGACCGGCTCACCTTCAATCTCTGGACCGTGAAAGTGGGGCGCACCTCCTGTGAGCTGCGCATCGAGGCCTCCCTCGGCGGCGAGCTGCGCATGCGGGTCAGGCAGGTGTTGGTTTTTATTTCCTCCGCCACGTCGCGGGCTACCGAGATTCCGACCGAGCTGGTGGCCAGGATGCACCGCTTCGCGGGAGAAGCGGCGCCGGCCAACTCCCCTGGTTAATAACCCACCGTGAACCGGGCGCGGACATGTTTCGGGCTCTCGATCTCATCGAGCATGGCGATCGCGTAGTCTTCGTACGAAATCGAGCTCTTGCCGTCGGCGGCAGTCAGCAGCGCGTTGTCAGAGAGCCGGAATTTTCCGGTCCGCTTACCGGGACCGAAAAACGCCGACGGACTCACGTAGGTCCAATCCAGGTCTTTGACGTTTCGCAAGGCGTCAAGGAACGCTTTGCCGGCGGAGGCCTCGGGCTTGTACGCGGGTGGAAAATTCGGGGCATCGAGCAGAATCTGTCCCGGGGCGATCTCCAGGCTCGCGGCGCCACCCACGACCAGGTACCGCTTAACCCCGCTGCGACGCACGAGCTCGATGAGCTGTTGCGGATCGGAGCTTTGGAAACGCAACGAGCTGATGATTGCCTCGTGCCCCTTCAGCAGGGGGAGCACCGTATCGGGCTTCGTGACGTCTCCCGCGGTGGCCGATAGGCCGGTGCGCGGCGCCAGTTTGGCGGGGTTGCGCGCGATACCGGTCACGGCGTGGTGGCGCTCGAGTGCTTCGTCGACGAGGCGGCTGCCGACATTGCCGGTGGCACCGATGATGGCGATTTTCATGAAGGTCTCCGTTCTTTAGCTGATCTGGTTCGAAATGTAACAGAGCCGCACTGCACGCTGCGGGTGACCGCGCCGGTCGTTCGTGCAGTGGGCTCGAGTAACGCTGCAAGGGGCGGATTCCAACAACCGCAGCGCCATCAGCTGAGCCGTGCGGAACCTCCGGCCTGCTGGCGTCTCTTGCAGGAACGTGTGAGATGCCTGCAAAGTAGGGTTTCCCCTGATGACTGGAAGCGCGCTATGACTTGGAGAGTCCAACAAATTCTGGCCGGCTGCATTGCCGGGCTGCTACTGATTGCGAGGGCGCATGCCGCTCCGTGGCCCGACAACGCCGCGACTCGCCTCGAAGCGCTCGCGCTTCTGCAGACCCTTAACGCGGATCTGCTCAGCAACGATAGCGCGACGCTCACTCTCGATCGCTGGTGCGACGCCCACAAGATGGCGACACCGGCAAAAATCATCGCCGAGCGTGTGCAGGGCAATGACAAAGCGCCCACAGACGAGGTGAGGCAGTTGCTCGGAGTGACTGCCGCCGACCCGGTGCGTTACCGGCACGTGCGCCTTCATTGCGGCCAGCATGTGCTTTCGGAAGCCGATAACTGGTACGTGCCGGCGCGCCTCACACCCGACATGAACCAGGTGCTCGACACGACGGATACCGCATTCGGCAGGGCGGTGCAGGCGTTACATTTCCGCCGCCGCACACTGTCGGCGCAGCTGCTGTGGTCGCCGCTCCCGCAGGGGTGGGAAATGGCGACGGCGTTGCCGTCCGCCAGCAAGGGACCGTTGCAGATCCCGGCCGAAACCATTCAACACCGCGCCGTGCTGGCGCTTCCTGACGGAACTCCCTTCAGCCTGGTCGTCGAGACCTACACCAATGAGGTATTGAGCTTCCCGAAACCACCACGGCCATGAGTCGCTGCCCGGCACACCGGCACCAACTGGCGGTGCCGGTGCGATGCTGGTCGCGTAGACTATCGGCCCAATGCATACGATCCTGGTGTTGGGCGGGTACGGTTTTTTCGGCGAACGGATTTCGGAGTCGCTGGCCTCCGACTCATCATCGGTGCGCCTGCTGGTCGCTGGACGCGATGCCGGTAAGGCCGCGGCCCTGGTCGCCCGACTGAGCCTTCCTGCGGATCGGGCGGTTGTGGTCGACGCCAACGACCCGGGATTGTCCGCGCGGCTCCGGGAAACCGGCGTCAATACGCTGATCCACACCGCGGGTCCCTTCCAGGCCCAGAAATACACTGTTGCAAAGGCGGCCATCGAGGCGGGCTGTCACTACATCGACCTGGCCGACGGCCGTGAGTTTGTCTGCGGGATTGATAGTCTCGACAGTGCGGCGCGTGAGCGCGGCGTGACGGTTGTCAGTGGCGCGAGTTCGGTGCCGGCACTTTCTTCGGCGGTGATCGATCGCTATTTGCCGCGATTCAAGCGGCTGGACTCCATCGAGTTCGGCATCAGCTCCGGCGGGCGGGCTCCCGGACTCGCCACCGTCAGGGGCGTGTTTAGCTATGGCGGCAAACCGTTCAAGGAGTGGCGTGACGGCGCCTGGCGAACCACCTACGGTTGGCTCGATCTGCGGCGGCATGTGTTTCCACCGCCGGTCGGGGCACGTTGGGTGAGCAGCTGCGAAATTCCCGACCTGACCCTCTTTCCGAAGCGCTATCCAACGGTGCGGACGGTCTCGTTTCACGCTGGATTTGCGAGCGCGCTGGGCCACCTCGTCGTGTGCGGTCTCGCGGGTTTGGTGCGTGCGCGGCTCCTTAGACGCCTGACACCGTTCGCAGCTCCCTTGAGTCGGATCAGCCACTGGATCGAGCCGCTGCTCAGCGACCAGGGCGGAATGTTTGTCGCACTTGCGGGCGAAGGACTGGAGAGCAACCGGCTGTACGTCAGTTGGAATCTCCTCGCCCGCCAGAACCATGGCCCGTACATTCCCTGCGGAGCCGCCATCGCGCTGGCGCGTAAGCTCGCGAATGGCGTGTCCTTGCCCACGGGCGCCATGCCATGTGTTGGCCTGCTGACGGTCAAGGAGTTTCTCGCCCCATTGCGCAGTCTCGATATCAGGGAAGTCGTCGAGTAAGATACGGCGGTCTTTCCCACCCCGCAGGTCGAGCCATCCGAGCCTTCAACCGTCGATTGATCGCGCCACTCCTGTTTGTTCTTGCGGGGACCAGTGCGGCCGGCGTTGCCGCGAGCGCCGATACCGCCGCCGCCGCGGCGCACTACGATCCGCTGCAGACCTTCGCTCCGCTCACATTGCCTGAGCCTGTGAACCGCTACCGGTCCTCCAACGGCGCGCCCGGACCGGACTATTGGCAGAACCGGGCGGATTATGACCTGCATGCCAAGCTCGATACGACGCGCAAGGTGTTGAGCGCGACCGAGGTCATTACCTACACCAATAACAGTCCCGACGCGCTCACCAGCCTGTGGATCCAACTCGATCAGGACCGGTATCGCCGTGATTCGCGTTCCACGGCGGCCAATGAAGCTGTCCCGCGGGAATTTACCGACGGCTACGGCCTCGATGACGTGGCGATCGAAGTCGACGGACACCGTTCGAAAGCGGATTACCTGGTCGCCGACGCGCGTTTGCAGCTCAGGTTGCCGAAGCCGGTGCCGCCGGGCGGCGGCAAAATCAAAGTCCACATCCGCTACCACTACACCATTCCCGGAGTCTTCGGGGATCGCACTTCGTGGGCGCCGACGAAGAACGGCGAGATCTACGATATCGCGCAGTGGTATCCGCGGATGGCCGTTTATGACGATCTGCATGGGTGGGATACGCTTCCGTATCTGGTGCAGGAGTTTTATCTCGAGTACGGCAGCTTCGATTATTCGGTGACGGTGCCGTGGGACATGCTGGTGGCGGGTAGCGGCTCACTGCAAAATCCCGAGCAGGTGTTGACAGCCACACAGCGTGCGCGCCTCGCGCAGGCGCGCACGAGCGATGCCACGGTAAGCATTCGATCCGCGGCCGAAGTTGGTGACGCCGCCAGTCGTCCGACGCACGCGGGAACGTCGAGCTGGCATTTTCACATGGACAACACTCGCGACGTGGTTTTCAGCGCGTCGCGTGCCTTCATCTGGGATGCGGCACGGATCCAACTTCCCGACAACGGCAGTTCCATCGCCATGTCCTTCTACCCGGTGGAGAGTGCCGGCGATGCCGCCTGGGGGCGCTCGACCGAGTATCTGAAGCACTCGGTGGAGGATTTTTCGCGGCGCTGGTTTCCGTATCCGTACCCGGCGGCCGTGAATGTGGCCGGGGGATCTTCGGGTATGGAGTACCCGGGCGTGTTGTTCGATGGTATCGAGGACAAGGGTAAGGCCCTGTTCTGGATCACGGCGCATGAGATCGGGCACACGTGGTTCCCGATGGTGGTGGGCTTCGATGAGCGCCGGGACGCGTGGATGGACGAAGGATTCAACACCTTCATCGACGTCTATGAGTCCGATACGTTCGCCAACGGCGTCTACGGTCCGAAGCGCGACCCCGAATATGCGCCCGGTGGCGGTAATCCTGTCGATGAGATCCTGCCGGTCCTGGCCGATCCGGCGGCCCCGGTCAT
>DATBCZ010000445.1:0-10795 GCA_036270175.1 Steroidobacteraceae bacterium
GCCGCCGAGGAAGCCGCCTCCGACGGCGCAACACAACTCATGTCACCCCGCTCGATCGCGGCCGCGCTCGACGCCGCTGCGGCGAGCGCCATGGCCGCCGGCATCAAGGCGACTGAGAGCAGCATTTTTGGCACCACTGCGGTAGGCGCGACGTCCAAGAGCAAGAGTGCGAAGACCAGCAGCTCGAAGCGGCCGTCGACGCCCTCTCCCGCGGTCACCGCGGAATTCATCCCCGGCTACATCATCAAGATGAAGATCGGCGAGTCCGAGAAGGCCGTGGTGTACCTCGCCACCAGCATCTCACTCGGCAGCAACGTGGCGCTCAAGGTAAGCAAGACGCTCCGTGACGATACGGCCGGTCGGCAGTTCCTCGAGCGCGAGTACACCGCGATCATCGCCATCCGCGATCCGCTCGTCGTGCAAATCTACGATTACGGCGTGCACGCCGGCTTCGAATACCTCGCGATGGAGTATCTCCTGAGAGGTGATCTTAAGGCCCGCATGCAGGCCGGCCTCAAGGAGGAGGAGGCTCTGCGTTACGTGGAGCAGATCGCCTGCGCGCTGCGCGTCGTACACAACTCCGGGCTCCTGCATCGCGACCTGAAGCCGCCAAATGTGATGTTGCGAGAGAATGACGACGTCGCCCTCATCGACTTCGGCCTCGCGCGGGCACTCGACGGAAGCACACCGAGCACCCGCACGGGCGTGTTACGTGGCTCGCCTTACTACATGAGCCCGGAGCAGGCGCAGGGTGAGGTTCTCGACGTCCGGTCGGACTTTTACAGCCTCGGCATCATGTTCTACGAGATGCTGACCGGGCGAAAGCCTTACACCGGGGCCACGGCTATGGAAGTCCTGCAGCAACACGTGAACTCACCGCTTCCGCCGTTGCCGCATTCGCTCTCCCGCTACGAGGACTTCCTCCACAAGCTCGTGGCGAAAAATCGCGCCGAGCGCTTCGCACAGGCGGAAGAAATCATCGCGGCCATCGGAGAGCTCCGGACCGCGATGACCCTCAATGTCGAATCAGCCGTGGCCTGAGGCCGCGGCTGACGTCTTCCCGCCGACCAGATCACCGCTGCGCACGCTCTCATAACGCTTGCCGAGCACGTAGGCGACCGGGAACCACACGACGGAGGTGATGACGCCAAAGATGGCCAATCCCGTCACTCCATACGGCAGCACGGCAGCACTCACCCACGCCGAGCTGAAATCGCCGAAGCGGTAGACGACAGTGTCGATCACGTTCTTGGCCTTGTACTTGCTCTCCTGGTCGACCACCGTAAACAACATTTCCCGGGTCGGCTTGGCGACGGCGTACTCGGCCACGCGGCGCACGATCTGGATACCTCCCAGGATCATGAGCACCGGCGAGAAGGCCACCGCGAGGAATGCAATCACCATGATGATGGGATTGACCAACAGTCCGGTCTGCACGCCAAAGCGCTGAATGATGCGTCCCGTGCCGAAGAGCTGCACCAGCACCGCGAGACTGTTGACCACCAGGTCTATGGTGGCATACGCCTGCGTACGCGCTTCCTTACTGTCGAACGCCTTGGTGATCAGATCGCCGAGTTGAAAGTAGACGATCGTGGAGATCCAGGTCATCAGCAGCAGGAACAACGCCAACAGCAGTAAGTAGGGCGAACGAAACAGCAGCACGAAGCCGTCGAGCGGGTTACCGCCGAGCCGATGATTCAGCGTGGTTTTCTGCACCTCACCGCCGTGCGCCAACAGCTTCTCCTTCTCCTTGGCGAGCAGGCTCACCAGTACGGCGGTGACGACGAAGCCACCGGCCGCGATCAGCATCAGCCCATTGTTCCCAACACCCTTGGCGAGAAAGGTGGCAATGGCCGGCCCCACGATGCCGCCGATGGTGCCGCCGGCGGCGATGAAGCCAAACAGCCGTTTCGCCTGGGCGCGCGAGAAGATGTCTGCCATGAAGGTCCAGAACACCGAGATGATGAGCAGATTGAAGGTGCTCACCCAGACATAGAACGCCGCGGCAATCCAGCGGTCCTGGTAACGGCCGCTCACGAACATCGCGTAGAACACCAGGATCGTCGCCGCGACGAAGCCGTATACCCACGGCAGGAACGTCGACAGCTTCATGCGCGAGGCGAGTCCCGCATACAGGGGTGAAAACACCAGGCTGGCGATCAGTGTGACGGTGAACAGCTCCTGCAGATGTTTGACGCCGTAGACCGTTCCCATGGCATCGCGCACCGGCTTGATGACCGAGTAGCTGCCAAACAGGAACAGGAAGTAGAGCATGCTCAGCAACACCGCCTTGACCTCCAAGGCCTCCACCGCGGCGACGGTCTTGAGAAGCCGCGCTAATGCCGAAGGCGGCGCCGCGGACCCTGACTTCTCTGGTGGCTGGGAAACTCCAGAAGGCGTGTTCATCTGTTCTCCAATTTGCGCATGCGTCGCACCCGGTACCGGTGCGGTGCGCGCATTGTCACGTAAAGGGCGATGGCTGGTGACACCGCCGGGACGGCAATTCTAATGTTGTCCGCTTGCCGGATGGGAGGTGCGGCTATCGGTCGACAGCTTCAGCTAACTTCACGGGCGCCGTGCTTGCGCCTGTAAGATTAGCCGGGCTCGTGACAGACCACCTCGATATTGTGGCCGTCGGGGTCGAGGACGAACGCTCCGTAGTAGTCCGGATGATATTGGGGCCGTAATCCGGGGCCGCCGTTCGAGCGGCCGCCCGCGGCCAGCGCGGCGTTATAGAAGGCATCGACGAGAGCGCGGCGGTTCACTCGGAACGCGATGTGCAACGCCGGCTTGTTCGGACTGCCGCGGTTGATCCAGAAGTCCGCCTTCGGCGCCTCGCCGAAACCGGCCACGTCCGAATGGCCCGTCACCGCAGCCGGAAATTCCATCAACAACTCGTAGCCGATCGGCTGCAGCGCGGCGCTGTAAAACGCCTTGCTCGTTTCGAAGTCGCTGACCGTGAGGCCGGTGTGATCGATCATGTGTGCACCTTTCAAGCTTCGGTTCCAAGATACCTTGACACTGCGTCACCATAAAGGTGCAATTCGGGCCCGGAGCTTGCTAGCAGCAAAGGGACTGAGCGTCCGGTCGCTGACGCCGTGGAACCTATGCATCTCGTCGATACGACCCTGTTCTACTCACCTACGAGTGGCGGTGTAAAAAGATATCTCACCGCGAAGCACTCCTGGCTCCGGGACAATACGTCCTGGGAGCACACCATCGTCGTACCGGGCGAGGAGGATTACTTCGAGCGGGGCGAGGTGTGTAGCCTGTCGGGCTTTCCTGTCCCGGGCACCTTCAACTATCGACTCCCGCTGAATCCACGCCGCTGGAGCCGTCTGCTGAGCGCCCTGCAGCCGAGCCTCATCGAGGCCGGTGACGCGTTCCAGCCGGCCTGGGCCGCGTTGGACGTTGCGCGACGTCGCGGCATTCCCGCGGCCGCGTTCTATCACTCCGATCTGCCGCAGATTGTCGGCCGCCGCTTCGGCGGTATGCTCACGGAGCGCACCCTCTGCCGCTATTTGCGTTGGATGTATGGTCGGTTCGACGTTGTATTCGCACCGAGCCGCCTGATGTGCGAGTTTCTCAACAGCATCGGGGTCACGAACACCCTGCACCAGCCGCTCGGCGTGGATGCTGAGATCTTTCATCCAAAACGCCGCACCGTCGATCTGCGTGCGAGACTCGGGCTGGCGGCAAAAACACGCCTGCTCGTGTATGCGGGACGATTCGCGGGCGAAAAGAATCTGCCGGTGCTGCTGCAGGCGTTCGCGCGGCTCGGGTCCCCCTACCACCTGCTCATGATCGGCGGCGATCGCGAGTCGCGGCCGACACCTAACGTGACGATGCTGCCTTATCGACGCGACAGCCTGGAGCTCGCGGCATCGCTTGCCTCGGCCGACGCGCTGGTCCACGCCGGTACGAAAGAGACTTTCGGCCTGGTGTTGCTGGAAGCCATGGCCTGCGGCCGGCCGGTCGTCGCCGCGCGCGCCAGCGCCATTCCGGAATTTGTCGACGAGAGCGTCGGCATGTTGGCGGAGCCCAACAACGCGGCCAGCATGGCGGACGGCATCGCGGCGTTATATGAGCGCGACATGGAAGCCATCGGCGCCACCGCCCGCCAGCGGGTCCTGCGGCGCTTCACCTGGCAGAAGGCCTTCCAGACGCAGACCACCGCCTACGCCTCTCTCGTCGGCGGTCGCAGACTCCCGGCGCCCGAGAAGGACATGATGGAGCTCCGCTCGCCAACGTCGTAGAGAAAGCGACGGTACGGCGGCCTGGCGGGTCAGGCGTGCGAGCGTGTCGTCCAGGGCCGCTCGCAGTAGCCGGCGGCACTAACAGGCCGGCCGACTGTTTCACCTGAAATGTTCTGCGCAGTGCGCGACATCAGCCGGCAGTCGCCGGGGATCAACCTCCTCAACACCTGTTTTCGACCCTGGCAGCGGTCGAATCTTCTTTAGGAATCCCACCGGAGGAAGTCCATGGCCTTGAAGACCTTCGCATATGCAGCACAGTCCGCCTCCGCGACGCTCGCGCCGTTCAGCTTTAGCCGCCGCGACCCGCTGGAGAAGGATCTGGTGATCGAGATCCTCTACTGCGGTGTTTGCCACTCGGACCTGCATCAGGTTCGCAGCCAGTGGGAGGGCACTCGTTATCCGTGTGTGCCGGGCCACGAGATCATCGGCCGTGTGACGGCGGTAGGTTCGCAGGTGACCAAGTTCGATGTCGGGGATATCGCCGCAGTCGGCTGCATGGTCGACAGCTGCCGGCAATGTACTTCATGCAAAGACGGGCTGGAGCAGTATTGCGAGCGTGGGTTCACTGCTACTTACAACGGTAATATAACCGGCGCCGGCGAGAACACCTACGGCGGTTATTCGCAACAGATCGTCGTCGATGAGAGGTTTGGGCTGAGGATTCGCCACCCCGAAAACCAACTCGCCGCGGCGGCGCCTCTGCTGTGCGCAGGAGTCACGACCTGGTCACCGCTTCGCCACTGGGGCGCAGGCCCTGGTAAGAAAGTTGGCATCGTCGGCGTGGGCGGCCTTGGGCACATGGGCATCAAGCTCGCGCATGCGCTTGGCGCTCACGTGGTCGCCTTTACCACCTCCACCGCCAAGCGGCAGGCGGCGCTGGATCTCGGCGCGGACGAAGTGGTTGTCTCGAAGAACGCGGCGGAGATGAAGGCGCACGCCAGCAGCTTCGATTTCATTCTGAACACGGTGTCGGCCAGCCACAACCTCGATCCGTTCCTCGAGCTCCTGAAGCGTGATGGAACGCTCACGTTGGTCGGTGCGCCTGAGCATCCGCATCCCTCGCCGACCGTCTTCAACATGATCCTCGGCCGCAAGTCGCTCGCGGGTTCCCTGATCGGTGGCATCCCCGAGACGCAAGAGATGCTGGATTTCTGCGCAGAGCGCGGCATCGTGTGCGATATCGAGATGATCGCCATGCAGGACATTGAGAAGGCCTACGCGCGCCTGATCAAAAGCGATGTGAAATATCGCTTCGTGATCGACATGGGGACGCTGAGGCAAGAAGTGTAACGGACAGCCTCATCGCGCGGGCGGGGTGAGTGCCGACCTGGACGACGCGTCGGCGCCCCTGCCGACGGGTTCTGGCTCTTAACGGCCGCGCAGCGCCAACAGGAGCCGCTTCCCCCAAGAGTTGGCCATCATGGCCAGCAGGAGTCGGAAGAACAGGCGTTTGCTCCAGGGCACGACTCGCGGAGGGATGGCGCGGTAAAACGCAGTCGCGATTTCGCGATGCACGTGGACAGCAGTGGCCTCGACGATCCACTCGCGCGGAGTACTCGCGATGCGATATCTCCGCCCATCGATACGGTAAACCGTCGGCTCTTCCAGCACCTCGGGCAAGGTTTCCGGGGCACGGCCGCTGAACGAGACGGAAACCCACTCGTCAGGATGATCCGCCGTCAACCCGATGAGCGTGAGACCCAGGGGACCGTTGGCGTCGCGCCGGCAACTGACTCCGCCACGAAATGTCACGACTCGATGCAGCTCGGAGCTCATTGTTTCGGCGGATGTGTGTGCCCGGACATTGGTGTATCCCCCCTTTCCGTGGCCGGTTATTGTACGCTCAGATCGATGAACGCATTCGACACCCAACCCCGTCGCGACCTGACGCTGCTGCATGCCACATCACTGGTCGTAGGCATCACGATCGGAACGGGCATCTTTCTGAAGTCGGCCGTCATGGCGCAGGCCGTCGGAACTCCCATGCTCGTCCTCGCGGCGTGGGTGGTGGCCGGCATTGTCGCGATGTTCGGGGCTTTGAGCTTCGCCGAGCTGGGCGCGCTGCTGCCGAACGCCGGTGGCGAGTATGTCTACCTACGGGCGGCCTTCGGCGAGATACCGGCCTTTCTATACGTCTTCAACAGCTTCCTCGTCGGGGGCGCCAGCATTTCGGCATACGGCGCCGCGGTCGCGATTTTCCTGTCGGACATCCATTCGCTCGGCGCCGTATGGTTCGAGCACACGATGCACATATTTGGCGCGAGCTACACGCTGCAGCTCGGTATGCGCCAGGTCATCGCCGTAGGGGTCATCGCACTGTTTGGCCTCATCAACTGCGCGGGCGTGATTCTGGGCGGCCGGGTACAGACGTTCCTCACCACCGCGAAGGTCGTGTCTATTCTGGGCGTGGCTGCCGGCGTTTTCCTCTTCAGCGGTACGCACGACTGGTCGAACTTCACGCCCACGGCAGGTGCCGCGAATGGCGGGCTCAGCGGCTTCGGGGCGGCGATGTTCGCGGCGCTTTGGGCCTACAGCGGCTGGCAATTCCTGCCCATGGCGGCGAGCGAGGTGCAACGGCCCGATCGAAATCTGCCGCGGGCGATTATCGGCGGCACCCTGCTCGTGTTGGCCATCTACATGCTCATCAACGTGGCCTATCTCTACGCGCTGCCGCTTTGGCAGGTGGCCACGTCAAACTCCACTGCCTACCCTGATGCGCCCTCCGTGGCCGCCCGCACGGTGCAGACGTTTCTTGGTGCGAAGGCCGCGCCCATCGCGGCACTCATATTCCTGGTCTCTTCCGTCGGGGCTCTCAACGGCACCATCCTCGCGCGGGCCCGGGTTCCCTTCGCCGCCGCGCGGGATGGCCTGTTTTTCGCAAGATTTGGCCGGCTCAGCCCGCACTCGCGCGTGCCGGTGACTTCCATTGCCCTGATCAGCATCTGGGCGGCGCTGCTGGCGGCGTCGGGGACCTTCGATCAGCTCACCAACATGGCGGTGCTGTCCTACGCCATCTTCTGGATTCCGGTCGTCCTGTCGGTCATCGTGCTACGACGCAAGCTTCCCAACGCGCCGCGCCCGTACCGCGTCAGGGGCTATCCGTTCGTACCGATACTCTTCGTGCTCGTCATGTGTTGGATCGTAATCAACGCCTTCATGACCAGTCCGGTGGAGTCAGTGGCCACCCTGGTGCTCATCCTGATCGGTCTGCCCCTCTATCCCCTGTTCCACGGCAAGAGCACGCCCAGCAAAAATCCGCCGCCGGCTCCCGAACCGTCACGCTGACTCGAGCTCCCAAAGCGTCAGCGGCGCGCCCTTGCGCAGCCAGAAGCCAGCGCCCGCCTCGGAAAAGTGCTGCCGGAGACGTTTCCGGTACCAGTTTCCGGTGCGCAGCTTCACGTTGGAATCGGTGCGCTCGGTATCGCAGTTGAATTCCCAGTCGAGCTTGGTGAGAGCGCTGAAATACAGCACGCCGCGGCAGAGACGGGCGAAATTCTCGATCGCCAGTTCCGCGGTCCGCGGGTCGAGATATTGCAGAACGTCGTAACAGATCACCAGGTCGAAGGGGCTGGATGAGCGGAATTTCTCGATGTCACCGTGCTCCCATCCATAGCGCTCGCACAGATACTCGCTCGTCTCGAGGCCCGTGTAGTGAGCGCGGGGCAGCCGGCGCAACAGCGGGGAGCGCAGCATCCCGGTGCCGCAGCCGGCGTCCAGGATGCGTCTGACAGGCAGCCCGGTATGTTCCACGAAGGCGGCGATGAGATGCCCCCTGGCTTTCATCTCACGTTTAGTCGTGACTGCGGTTCGGGGGTCGTAATAGAAACGTCGGTAGTAGTCTCGATCGAAAGGCATTGTCGGCGGACACTCGTCTAACGGGAACAGCCGTAACAGCGTACCACCGGCCATCATTAGTCAGACAGGGCCCGCTACCCGCTATCTTTCTGTGCCGTAAGCCCGAGCTCCGTCAGCAGCCTCTCGGCGTCGAGCGGCTTGGGGAGGCACGCGTCGGCACCCGCGGCCAGGATGCGATCCACGTTCTCGTTACTCGGGAAACCGGTAACCGCGACGATCCGGATGTGATTGAGCGTGGGCCGGGCCCGTAAGCGGCGGCAGACTTCAAAGCCGTCGATGCCGGGCATCATGAGATCGAGCACCAGGGCGTGCGGACGGAACGACTCCACCTTCACGCCCGCCTCGAAACCGTCGCGTGCGACTTCGGTTTCCACCTCTCCGTCGCGCTCCCCGATGAGCTCGGCGATGAGGCGGCAGACGTTCGGATCGTCGTCCACGATGAGGATGCGATCGGGCCGGCCCGAATGCCGCGCCACCGGCGTCGAGCCCCGGCTGCGGGCGAATTCCTCCACGTCACTCAACAGAAAGCGGCGGTGCCCCCCGGGGGTCGTCAAAGATCGCAGCAGGCCCCGGGCAGCCCACTGGCGCACCGTCACGGGATTCACCATCAGCAACTCAGCGACCTCGTTGGGTGTCAGGTGGCTCTTCTGTTTTGATTTCTTCATGTTCCTGTTTTCCGTGCGTCCCCGTCCGGCGCCCCAGGCGCCCGACTTCCCTAGTCATTCCAGCGGCAGGCGGTGAGTCAATCGTTTATATCGGTTTTTTCGATTCGAACTCAAAAAGTCGAACAGAATCATGGGATCCTGAGTTAACAGAATATCAGGAGAGCCGGATGCTGCGCCGCTCGACGTGGACTATTGGCGTATGAAAGCGCGACGAAAGGCCACAACACCCCGGGTGGAGTTTAGAGGCGCAGAACTCGCTCGGTCATTGCCCTCGAGTCCACGCCGCTGGCCAAAGTGCCGAACGCGGCGGGGGCCCCGGCTGACAGGCGGGAGGTCAGAAACGCCCGCGCTGACGTGTCAGGTCCATTTCCGAGGAGCACGGCGGCCTGCACGGCCAGTGCAATCCGCTGGGTGAGATACCGGGCGCGCCACTCACCGTCGGCCGGATCACCCAACTCCACCAATAGGTCGTCGACGAAACGGTCGTAACGCGCGTCGCGGCCTTTCGCGCCCGCGAGCAACCCATCCAACACTTCCCGCGTGCGCGGCTCACGTGAGAAGGCACGCAACACATCGAGGCACATGATGTTGCCCGAGCCCTCCCAGATTGAATTCAGCGGCGCTTCGCGGAAACGGCGTGCTATCGGCCCTTCCTCGATGTAGCCATTGCCACCCAGGACCTCCATGGCCTCCGCGATCACCGCTGGCGCCCGCTTGCAAACCCAATATTTTGCGACCGGGGTGAGCATGCGACGCAGGATCGACTCCGCTTCGTCCTCCTGCGCGTCGAAGGCCCGCGCGAGTCGCATGACTAGCGCAATATGCGACTCGCACTCGAGCGCCAGATCCGCGAGGACGTTGCGCATCAGCGGTTGGTCGACGAGCAGCCGTCCAAACGCGCTGCGCTGACTGGCGTGGTGGATGGCCTGCGCCACGCACTGGCGCATCAGGCCCGCGGTGGCCGTCGCATTGTCGAAGCGCGTGTAGACGCCCATTTCCAGGATGGTCTGAATGCCACGCCCTTCCTCTCCAACGAGCAGCCCGTAGGTATCCTCAAAGACAACCTCGCTGGAAGCGTTGGAGTGGTTTCCCAGCTTGTCTTTGAGGCGTTGCAACAGCAGCGTGTTGACTGTGCGGTCGGGAAGGAAACGAGGCACGAAAAAACAGGACAGTCCGCCGGGCGCCTGCGCCAGCACCAGGAACGCGTCGCACATCGGCGCGGAGAAGAACCACTTGTGACCTGTGAGCCGGTATTCGAGGCCGGGGCCCCGGGCTGCTACGGGCGCGGCGCGCGTGGTGTTGGAACGGACGTCGGAGCCACCCTGCTTCTCCGTCATGCCCATTCCCATCAGAGCGCCCCGCTTATCCGCGGCGGGCGTGAATCGCGGATCGTATTCACGCGCAAGCAGCAAGGGCAGCCATTCGCCGAAATCTTCAGGCTGCCGTGCCAGTGTTGGTACAGCGCCGTACGTCATCGTCGCGGGGCATTGTGTGCCATTTTCAATTTCCGCCCATAGCATGTAACCGGCAGCACGCGCCGCGTGTGCGGCCGATGCGGGCTCGGACCAGGGGCCGGTATGCAAGCCCTCCGCGACCAGGCGCTGCATGAGCTCGTGCCACGCGGGATGAAACTCAACCTCGTCGCGCCGGGCGCCGAAACGGTCGAACAGCTTCAAAACGGGCCGGTTGCGGTTCGCCGCATCTCCGAGCGCGAACATCTCCGCCGTACCAAGCCGCTCGCCCAATGCCGCGATCCGGTCGTGGTCCGAGGTGTAACCCTCGCGCGCCAGCGCGTCCACCAAGGCGGGATTGCTGGTGAACAGGTTGTAGCCGACCAGGTCGGTTGACTGGTTCGCCACATCGCGTGTTGGAGTCGTCACGACGGAGTGCCTCAGGTACAGTCCATGCTAAGTAGTCTACGCCTCAGTAACTGGAGAAGAAGAATGTGGCGTACACCCAGTAGACCGACGCTCGGAAACGGGGGCGTCAGGCTCGTAATGGCGGCTTTTATGGCCGTGG
>DATBCZ010000446.1:0-10924 GCA_036270175.1 Steroidobacteraceae bacterium
GCTCCAGGTGGTTATCCAGCCAGACGAAGTAGAACGACGAGCCGATCCACGCGATTCCGGCAACGACGTGGAGCCAGCGGACGAGTAGGCCGCACCAATCCAGCAGATAGTCGATCAAGAATTCACCGTACCCGGACGGCCTGCGGCCGAACCACATGTCGCGCAATTTTCCGGGGCGCAGGCCGGGTCACCGATTTCGGCCCGCCCTTGGATGACGACCTCGGGCGGCCTAATCCCAACCGATGAAATCTGCTGCATCAATTGCGCCGCCACGGCGACAGCAATAGCCGCGGGCCACTTGCTCTCGATTCCCTCGACCCCAATCGGGCAAACGAGCTTACCGATCACGTCGGCACCGAGGCCGGCGCGTCTCAGACGCGACCGGAACCGAGCCGCCTTGCTCGCGGAGCCGATGAGCCCCAGCCACGCGAAATCGTTGCGCTCGAGAAGTGCATGACACAGGGCGAAGTCCAGCGGGTGGCTGTGGGACATCACAATAAAATAAGCGCCCACCGGTGCCTCGGACACGGTCGCCAGGCTGTCGGCATCATGAAGGATCCGCACTCCCCGGCCGGGCGTTTCGGGAAACAACTCCGCGCGGGAATCGATCCAGGTGAGGCGGAGGGGCAACTCGGCCAGAATTCGAGCCAGCGCCTGCCCGACGTGGCCGGCGCCGTAAAGCCAGACTGCGGGAAACTCGTCGTCCAGCCGCTCGATGAAGGTCAACTCGCCCGCGGAATTGCGCGTCAAAATTGGATGTGCGCGCTGGCGGGGTTCGCGGAACAGGCGGTCGATGGCTTCCGCCCCTGTGCCCGCACGTCGCGCAACCGTGTGTTCGACCCCGGCACCCCTAATCGTACTACTCAACACCGCACACCCACGAGCCCCGGCATCGCCGGCCTCGCGCAGCAATTCCAAACTCCCGCGAGTAAACCGCTCCAACCAAAGCGACACGACACCGCCACAACACTGGCCGACATCGGCACCCAGCACAACCTTGTTGACTCGCGCCGCGACAGCCGCGTCTTCAAGCAACTCACGCGCGCCAGCGATGGCTTCCCACTCGAGCTGGCCACCGCCGATCGAGCCCTCGACACTGTCGCGCCCGACGAGCATGAACGCGCCGGGCTCCCGCGGCGTGGAGCCCCGAACTTCGGCGACGACGATACGGACCACCACGGGCTCACGATCCAGGAACCTAACGAGGGTTGGCAGCCAGTCTCGAGGTAGCCCGCTCTTTTGATGTGAGCCGCTCATACGTCGGCCTCCACGCTAACGGCGACGGCGGACCGAGGCACCGCGTCCGCGCGAACGCTTGCAAGGGAACGCAGTACAGCTTCAGGCGTCGCCGGCGCGGTCAGATCGGGTTGTACCCCCGGTGGCCCGCAACTGGCGATGGCGTCGCGAATCGCCAGAAAAACAGAAATCGCCAACATCAGAGGCGGCTCACCCACCGCCTTCGAGCGATAGATGGTTTCTTCGCCGTTGGGTCGCTCGTCGAGCAGTTTCACCTGCGCGTGGGGCGGCCAGTCGCGCGCGGTCGGAATTTTGTAGGTCGATGGCGCATGGGTCCGCAACTCGCCCTTCGCGTTCCACCACAGTTCCTCCGACGTGAGCCAACCCACCCCCTGCAGGAAACCACCCTCGACCTGACCGAGGTCGATAGCGGGGTTCAGCGACCGCCCCGCATCGTGGAGGATATCGACGCACAGGAGCTGCGTTTCGCCAGTCAGGGTATCGACGGCAACCTCACTCAAGGCCGCGCCGTAAGCGTAGTAAAAGAAGGGCCGGCCGCGCAGGGTGGTCTTGTCGTACTCGATCTTCGGCGTGCGGTAATAGCCCGTCGCCGATAACGAGACTCGAGCGCGGTAGGCCTGCATCACGAGATCGGCAAACGGCAGATGCCGCTCGCCGATGAAAACCTTACCATCGCGAAAAACAACTGCCGCCGCCGCGACGCCGAAAGTCTCGCAGGCGAATTGCACCAACCGCCCACGGATGGTTTCTGCCGCGGCCTGCGCCGCCTTCCCGTTGAGGTCCGCGCTCGCCGAGGCGGCGCTCGCCGACGTGTTCGGTACCTTCGAAGTGTCGGTTGCCGACACACGAACCGCCGTGAGCGGCAATCCAAACTCGGTCGCAACGACCTGGGCAACCTTGGTGAAAAGCCCCTGCCCCATTTCAGTACCGCCGTGATTCAACAGCACAGTACCGTCGGTGTAGACGTGGATGAGCGCGCCGGCCTGGTTGAACATGGTGGCCGTAAAGGAAATGCCAAACTTCACCGGTGTGAGGGCGAGACCTCGCCTGACGAGCCGATGGGTGTCGTTCCATTCCTCGACTTGCTTGCGGCGCTCCTGATAGTGACTGCTCTGCGCGAGGCGATCGACAATCGTGTGGATGAGGTTATGTTCGACGGTCTGCCCGTAGTGCGTCACGTTACGGTCGTCGATTCCATAGAAATTGCGACGCCGCACCTCGAGCGGGTCCATTCCCAGCGCCCGCGCGATGGAGTCGATGATCTGTTCGATGACCACCATGCCTTGCGGGCCGCCGAAGCCCCGGAAAGCTGTGTTGGAAACCGTATGGGTCTTGCAGCGATGCGAGACGATGTCCACATTTTCGAGAAAGTAGGCATTGTCGATGTGCATCATCGCGCGATCGTTCACTGGCCCGGACAGGTCCGCGGAATACCCGCAGCGGGACGCCAACATCACGGTCAACGCGAGAATCCGGCCGCTGGCGTCGAATCCCACCGTGTAATCGGCCAGAAAGTCATGCCGTTTACCGGTCATGATCATGTCGGTATCCCGATCGAGGCGCAGCTTCACCGGCCTGCCGGTTTTATGCGCCAGCACAGCGGCGGCAGCGGCGATCAGGGCGGGTTGGGTTTCCTTGCCGCCGAACCCGCCACCCATGCGCCGGCATTGGACGGTAACCTGGTTCGCCTGCTTACCCAGGGCATGGGCGACGATCTGTTGTACTTCGGAAGGATGTTGGGTCGAGCTGTGGACCAGCATGGCCCCGTCTTCCTGGGGCACCGCGATCGCAATCTGTCCCTCGAGATAGAAGTGATCCTGCCCCCCGATGTGCACCGTCCCTTGCATTCGGTGAGGGGCCTCAGCGAGCGCTTCGTGCGGCCGGCCTCGCGTGAGGCGCTGAGTCGGCAACACGGTAATCTGCGCGGCCAGCGCCGCGCGAATGTCTAATATCGCGGGCAGCGGCTCGTAATCGACACGGGCGCGCCGCGCCGCCTTTCTGGCCGCCGTGTAGGAATCCGCGGCAACGGCAAATAGGGGTTGACCGACGTATTGCACCAGGTCGGGCGCGAAGATCGGATCGTCGTGGACCGCGCTGCCGTAGTTGTTCTCTCCAGGAACATCGGCGGCCACGGCAATGGCGACTACTCCCGGAGATTCCAGGACAGGGGCAAGGTCCATCGTGCGAATTCGTCCGTGAGCAATGCTACTAAAACCGAATGCCGCGTGCAGGGTGTTAGCCGGAAGGGGGATGTCATCCGCGTACAGAGCCCTGCCGCTTACATGTAGATGTGCGCTTTCGTGACGCGTGGACATGACGTCAGAGGGGCGGCGCTGCGGCTGGGCCGGCAGTGCGAGTGGGGCTGGAGGACGCCGTAGCTGGATCGGCGGTGCGGGTTGGACCGGAGGACGCCGCAACTGCGTCAGCGGTGCGCGTGGAACCGGCCGAGCCGCTGTGTTCGAAGTAGAAACGGCGCAATAGATTACCCGCCGTCTGCAACCGATAGGCGCTGCTCGCACGCATGTCGGTTAACGGCTTGAAATCCTCCGCAAGCTTCGCCACCGCGGAGTCGATGCTCGCTTCGCTCCAAACCGCGCCAATCAAGGCGTGCTCGGTCGCCGGTGCGCGGGCGGCCACCGCTGCCATGCCGCCGAACGCGATCCGCGCCGCCACGACGCGACCAGCCTCCACTTGCACGGAGAATGCGACGGCGATGGCGGAGATATCCTGATCGAATCGCTTCGACACCTTGTAGCCTGCGACCCAACGCTGCGCTTTTGGGGCCGGCACTTTCACGGACATGACGAATTCGCCAGGCTCCAGGGCCGTGCGCTGATAGCCGAGGTAAAACCGTTCCAGCGACAAAGAGCGTACCGTCGTGCCACGCCGCAATACCAACTCCGCGTCCAGGGCAATCAAGACCGGCAGCGAATCACCTATCGGTGAGCCGTTGGCCAGATTGCCACACAAAGTCCCGGAGTTACGTACCGGTGGCGAACCGAAGCGCTGTGCCATTTCAGCCAGTGTTGGATAGGCGGCGACCACGGCACGCCAGGCCTCGGTCAGCGAAACAGCCGCACCGATCTCGATACCCGCGGTGTCACGGCGAACCTGCTTAAGTTCGGCGACCGCACCGATGTAGACAATCGACGGCAACTCACGCAACTGCTTGGTCACCCACAAACCGATGTCCGTACCGCCCGCAAGGACCAGCGCACCGGGCTCTCTCTCGAGCTCCGCCGCGAGTTCATCGACCGTGAGGGGCGCAAAGAATCCCGGGAGCCGCAGCGCCCGATCGCGCCGGATCGTGCGCAACCCATCGCAATGCGCGGGGGAGAGCGGTGTATCGCGATCCCAATGTGTCACCGGATATTCGCTCATCCGGACGCCCGCCTCGATGATCGGGCGGTAGCCGGTACAGCGACAGAGATTGCCGGACAGCGCCTCGATCACCTGCTCCCGCGTCGGCGTCGGTATCTGCAGATACAGAGCAAACAGCGACATTACAAAGCCCGGAGTACAGAACCCACACTGCGAGGCGTGGTGATCCACCATCGCCTGTTGCACCGGATGCAGGCTGCCGTCCGGTCCCGACAGGCTCTCGACGGTGACCAGTTCCTGCCCGTCGATCGTAGGTAGAAAGCGAATGCAGGAATTCACGGCACAATACTCGACGCGACTGCCGTCCGCGCTGGGCTCTCCCAACACTACCGTGCAGGCGCCGCAGTCTCCTTCGGCGCAGCCTTCCTTCGTTCCAGTGCGGTGCTCAACCTCGCGCAGGTACTCGAGCACCGTCATGGTGCGAGGCAGGTTTTCGGCGCACACTAATCGCCCATCGAGGAGGAAGCGAATCCCGTCCACGCTATCCACCCCGATAGACAGAGTAGCTCCACGGGGCGATCAACAGCGGTACGTGGTAGTGCTGCTCGGGATGCGCGATGCCAATCCGGATCACGGCTTCCTCGATGAAAGCCGGTTCCGGCAGGATCACGCCGCGCGCCCGAAAATAGCTGGCGACATAAAACGTCAGCGTATAGCGGCCCGCCACGAAGTCCGCCCCCGCGAGCAGCGGTTTCGCCAGCCTGCCGTCGCTCCCGGTGGCCACACTCGCAATCAGGGTCGGCGTTTCCGCGAGCCAGGAATGGGCCTCGATTCGCAAGCCGGCGGCCGGCAAACCCGCGCTGATATCCAGAACATGCGTCGTCAGTTGGCCCATTGCCACTGATCCTAACGACAATGGCACGACCGTTGCAAACATCGTCCCAAAGGGTGATATATCCTTGGAAATCGCTATCCTGGAGACGCCACCACCATGCATTCGGCAGCAGGGTTCCTGAAAGGATTACCCAAAGCGGAACTCCACCTGCACATCGAAGGCACCCTGGAGCCCGAGCTAGCGTTCCGGCTCGCAAAGAAGCATGGCGTGGCTTTGCCGTATAGCAGCGTGGCAGAGCTGCGCGGGGCCTACCAGTTCTCGGATCTGCAGTCATTCCTGGACATCTACTACGCCGGCGCCAGCGTGTTGCGCGATGTGGACGACTTTCACGACCTGACCGCCGCGTACCTGCAGAAGGCTCACGAGCAGGGCGTGGTCCATGTTGAAATCTTCTTCGATCCGCAGACTCACTCGGAGCGGGGGATCGCCTTTCGCACGGTGCTCGAGGGCATCACCCGGGCGCTGCGCGAGGGTGAGGAGGAGTTCGGCATCACCCACCGACTCATCCTGTGTTTTCTACGGCACTTGAGCGCGGACGATGCGATGCGCACGTTGGAAGAGGCCCTCCCCTACATAGACTTCATCACGGCCGTAGGACTGGACTCGTCCGAAAAGGGCCACCCGCCGTCGAAGTTCACCGCCGTATTCGACCGCGCTCGCCGCGAAGGCCTGCTGACCGTCGCTCACGCGGGTGAAGAGGGTCCGCCGGAATACATCTATGAGGCACTCGACCTCCTGAAAGTAAAACGCATCGACCACGGCGTTCGCAGCGAAGAGGACCCGAAACTCGTCGAGCGCCTGGTGCGAGAGCGAATGCCTCTGACGGTCTGCCCGCTTTCGAACATCAAACTGAAGGTCTTCGCTGCCGTCGAAGACCATAACATCAAGCGCCTCCTGGAACGGGGATTGTGTGTCACCGTCAATTCCGACGATCCGGCCTACTTCGGTGGCTATCTGCTGGAGAACTTTGTTGCCATCGAGCGCGGCCTCGGCCTGACACAGGCCGAATTGACGACACTGGCGCGCAACTCCTTCGAGGCATCATTCCTCGAGCCCGCCGACAAGCGTCGCTGGCTGGCCGCTATCGACGCTTACGCGAGCGGGTGAACCCGCCGGTTAGCGACCCAGACCTCGCGAATGTTGCTGCGCCCGGCGTGATAGATGATTTTCTGCAGAACGTCGGCCGGCGCGTCGTTGCCGTCGAGGCGCAGATTACTGTCCCGCGCGCGCGCATCGACCAGGATCGCGTCGAATTGAAAGCCTTCTTTGAAGACCCCGATGGGCAGATCGAGCGCGATACCCCCGCCAGCCGTGGCGAGCCAGAAGGCCGTGACAGCGTCGATGCGGGAGTCGGGTGAGCGGCGTTGATCACGCTCCTGCGCGGGGCTCACTCCTGACTCGAGAGCTCGCGAGGCGATCACCGCATGCCGCGCGTTATCGAGAATCGACGGGCTGGCGCCGCCGGCGATGTCGGTCCCGAGTCCTACGTGCACCCCTCGCTGCAGGATCTTCCGCAGGGGAAACACCGCATCGGAAAAGTAGACGTTCGAGAGCGGACAATGGGCGATGCCCGAGCCGCGCGAGCGGATCAGCTCGATGTCAGCGTCGCTGACGAAATTACCGTGGGCAAGAATGGTCCGCCGGGACAACAGTCCGAATCCGTCCAGCGCCGCTGTGTCCGTGCGGCCGCAGCGGGCCAACACGTAACCATGTTCCCAATCGCTCTCTGAACAGTGTGTCTGGACGTGACAGCCTGTCTCGCGCGCCAACGCCCCCAGGCGGGAGAGCAGGTCATCCGAGCAGGAAGGAATGAAACGCGGCGTAATCACAGGCTTTACCAAGCCGGTATGGTTTCCCGGCAGCGATTGGACATACCCGATGAAGGCACGCGTCTCGGCTTCCGCAACAGCCGCGGACGGATCCCGGTAGTACGGGGGACATTGTTGGATATCGTCCATCGCGACACGACCGACCAGGGCGCGCTGCCAGCGTCGCAGACAGACATCGGCCAGGATCTGGGTCGCGGGCAGATGAAGGGTCCCAAAATACACCGCCGTGGTCGTGCCATTGGCCAGCAGCCCCTCGACCAGCGACTCGTAGACAGTCTGTGCATAGGCCGGGTCCGCATAGCGCGACTCGAGCGGGAAGGTGTAAGCCTGCAGCCATTGCTCGAGCGGCAGATCGAGCGCTTTGCCGAGCTGCGGCCACTGTGGCGCGTGCACGTGGAGATCGACCATACCGGGCAGAAGATACTGATCGGAGCCCAGCGCGATGAGCTCGCCGCGCGTCGCGAACCGACGTGCCTCCCCTTCCGCTTCGGCCGTCTCACGCCGATGAATTGCCTTGATGACTCCGTCGCCGCCGACCACGATGAGCGCCTCGGGCAGGACCTCCAGCTGCCCGCACTCGGGCGTGTGGAGCACCGTGCCGAGAAAGGCGCGTTCGCAGGATTGCGGCGATAGCATGCGAGCCATTATCGCCGCTTTCCGGGTAGCACGCTGTTGAGAAGCAGGGCGCACATTCCACCCGTCGCGATACCCGAGGCAAACATATCCTTCAACAATGGTGGCAAGGTGCTGCCGATTCCTGGCTCGAAGGTTACGCCGAGACCCAATCCAAATGACACCGCCGCGACAGTGCACGCCCGGCGATCGAGCGTCGTGGTCGCAAGGATGCGTACTCCTGCCACGGCGACGGTGCCGAACATGATGATCGTGGCGCCCCCCAGCACCGCGGCTGGCATCGCCTGGACGATTCCGCCCACGATGGGAAACAGACCGAGCACGATCAGCATGAAGCCCACGAGCAGACCGATGTGCCGGCTACCGATACCGGTCAACTGGATCACGCCATTGTTTTGCGCGAACGTGGTGCTGGGAAACGAATTCAGAACGGCGGCGAGCATCGAGCTCACGCCATCGGCCAAGACTCCGCCTCGTAACCTCGCCAGATAGAGCGGTCCTGCGATGGGCTCGCCGGTCAGTAGCGAGGTTGCGGTGATATCGCCGATCGACTCGATCGCCGTCATCAGGTAGAGGAAGGCGAACGGGATGAGTGCCGTCGCCCGGAATCCCAGCCCATAGTGAAACGGCGTGGGCGCGGCGAACCAGGGCAACGCCTTCAGTTCGGAGAGCGAGACTTTACCGGCCAGCCCCGCGACGACATAGCCGGCGGCCAGTCCCGTCACGACGGACAGAATTCTCAGCCACTCACGGCGGCTACTGCTCATGATGACAATAACTGCGATGACGAGCGCCGCCAGGCCCAGATTGGCCGCCGACGCGAAGGTGCCGTCGTGTTTCGCTTCGAACCCGCCACCCACGCTGGTGATGCCGACACTGACGAGAGTCAGCCCGATCAGGGTCACCACGATACCCATTACCAACGGGGTGATGATCCGGCTCGCCGAGCGGATGAACGGGCCCAACACCAGCGGAACGAATGCGGTGACCAGGCATACGCCAAACACCGCACCGAGCGCATGCTCACGCGAGCCGCCCTCGGCCATGATCGCTCCAGCCAGCGAGACGATGGGGGCGACGAACACGAAGCTGGTGCCTTGAATGCTGAGGAGGCCGGAGCCCACTGGACCCAGCTGTTTGGTTTGCAGGATCGTGCCCAGGCCGGAAGCCAGCAACGCCATGCTCACCAGGAAGGCGCCGTCAGCGCCGGGCAGGTCGAGGATGCGGGCGATGAGCGCCGGAGGGGTCACGATCCCGACAAACACAGCCAGCACGTGCTGCAAGGCCACGAAAATCGACAGCCGCAGGGGCGGTTTGTCGTTCAACCCATAGATGAGATCCACGGGCTCGAGAGAAGCTACCGGCGGTGTATCGGTCAGGGTAGTGGCGTCCATATGGGTGCACGGAGTATGCAACGCGCGCGCCAAGCGCGAAATCCTGTGGAACGGGGCGCCAACCGGCTTGGCTCAAGGAAAGGCATTTGCCCAAGTGGCGGCGCTTTGGCAGAGTCGCCTCCCCTTGCAGCGATTCTCATACCCAGGTGCCGCGCCCGATGAATATAAAAAACCGTCGCCCCCTTTTGACGCTCGTGGCCACCACGCTTGCACTCTGCGCGGGCGTTGCGCTCGCCGCCGATGGCGGAGCGCGACGCAAGGTCATTATCGACCAGGATGCATTCGGTCCGGCGGGCTCGAACATGCAGGCCATCCTGATGCTGCTGCAATCGAAGGATGTGGAGGTGCTCGGCATTACCATACCGAGCGGCGATGGCTGGCGGGATGAGGAAGTCAGCCATACCCTACGGCTGCTCGAGATCGCGAAGCGCACAGACGTCCCGGTATACGCGGGAGCGGTCTGGCCGCTCGTACAGACACAAGCCCTCGTTAAGCGTTGGGAGAGCCTCTACGGCAAGCTGTTTTATAACGGCGCCTGGACGGAGTCCTGGCCCGCGGAAGGTGCTGTGCGGCGGACTCCGTACCATGCGGACCCCTACTTCGTACCTGAATCGCCGGCCGGCGCTCCGAAGTTGAAGGCCGCACAGGGGACGGCCGCCGAGTTCCTGTCCCGTAAAGTGCACGAGTTCCCCGGCCAGGTCACCATCATCGCCGCGGGGCCCATGACCAACCTGGCGCTCGCCGCGCGCCTCGATCCGCAGTTCGCGGGCCTGGCGAAGGAGCTCGTCTTCATGGGGGGTAGTTATAACCCGACCTCGTCGGGCAATTCATTCGCCGCCGAATACGCCAACAACCCGCGCCGGGAATTCAACATGCGCTGGGACCCGGAGGCGGCGCACATCGTGTTTCACGAGGCGTGGAAGCACATCACGCAGGTTCCGATCGATCCGACCACCAGGACCTTCTTCAAGCCGGAATACATTCACGAGGTGGCCGGAGGCAAAGCGCCCTTCGATGCCTACCTCGGACAGTTTGGGCAGTCATTCCCCATGTGGGATGAGCTGGCCGTGGCTGTTTGGCTGGATCCTTCGATCATCACCCGCAGCAGTGATCTGAAGATCGATGTCGCCACCACTTTCGGACCTAACTACGGTGACTCGTTGAGTTGGGCGGCGGGCGAGGCTCCGGGCTTGGGCGAGCCGACGGCGAAGGTGGTGTTCGAGGTGGATGTGCCGAAGTTCGACCGGATGACGCTCGATTTGTTGATGGCCCCGACGCCGGCTCACTAGGAGCCTGTGTGAGCAATGATCGCCGTAGCGAGGGCGACCAGCGTGGTGGCGCGCGCGGAAAACCGCGCGCGCAGCACCTGACAGCCAGACATCAGCTGTGCGCCCCCGTCAGAACCTCGCCCTGAACTGCGCGCCGAAGATGCGCGGATCGTTGATGAATCCGAGCGTGTCGGCAAAGTCGATCCCGCCGATGACGCGGATCTGGTTCGCGCAGTTACGGCAGAACGCCGCTACATCGTACTTGTCGTCGCCCCAGGTATAACCCAGCCGCAGTCCAACTTGTGTCAGCGGTGCGCCGACGAATTC
>DATBCZ010000447.1:0-3147 GCA_036270175.1 Steroidobacteraceae bacterium
ACGGGGCGAAACGACACAGACTACCGGCGTCGGGTCGTACTGGATACCTACTACGTCCGCAACCAGAACCTGCTGCTCGACCTGTATATCCTGGCCAAGACGACCGGAGTCGTCCTTGGCGGCAATGGCGCTTACTGAGACCGACCCGTTCGCTACAGCTAACAGCGCGGAGACAACTCGGCCCCGCGTCCTCGTTCTATTGGCAACGTACAACGGCTCGCGCTGGATTCGGGAGCAAATGGAGTCGATCCTGGCCCAGGAAGGCGTCGATCTCGCAGTGGTCGTGAGCGACGACGCCTCTACCGACGGCACGCGTTGGGAGTTGGCCCGCTTCGAGAACGACGAGCGGGTCCGAATAGTTGCAGCCACCGCCACGAGCGGCTCGGCAGCCCGGAACTTCCTGACCCTCATCCGCGAGAACGCGGCAGAGGCATTCGATTTTGTCGCTTTCGCCGACCAGGACGATCTGTGGAATCCCGACAAACTCCACAGGGCGTGCGCGATGCTAACCGCGAGCGGCGCGGCGGGTTATTCGAGCGCCACGGTCGCCACCTGGGAGGACGGCCGGGAGCGGGTTTTGAAGCTTTCCGGCGCACCGGCCGCCTCGGACTTCCTGTTCGAGGGAGCCGGCCAGGGCTGCACATTCGTGTTGACCGCGGACCTACACGAGCGAGTCCGCCGGTTCCTCATCACCGATGGAGAGCTGACGCGCGGAATTCACTACCACGACTGGCTGGTCTATGCCCTCGCCCGCTCGTGGGGCCTGCACTGGTGCTTCGACGCGCAGCCCTCGTTGCGTTACCGCCAGCATGCCGGAAACGACACCGGCGCTCGCGGAACCCGCAAAGGCGTCGCCAGGCGCTTCGCCCGGATCCGGGACGGCTGGTACGGCGCTCAACTGGGCACGATCGCCGCAGTTTGCCGGGCTGCGGCTCCCTCCAACACCACCGTTGTAGCCTGGCACCGCAGGCTCGTGCAGGCGGACTGCTGGCGCAAGCGGCTGGCGATCGCGCGATTTTGTCTGTCCGGCGGGCGCCGCCGGGCTCGTGACAACATGATGGTTGTGTTGGCCGCATTGTGCGGCTGGATCTGACCCATGCGCAGTGTCGTCCTCGCCGCCTATCAGGGTGAGCAGTTCATTGGCGAACAGCTCGACAGCATCCTGCCGCAGCTCGCCCCGGACGACGAAATCGTGGTTTCCGATGATGCCTCGACAGATGGCACGTTGGCGGTGGTCGCCCGGCGGAGCGATCCGAGAATCCGCATATTGGCGAACGACACCCGTGTCGGATATGTGGCCAACTTCCAGCGAGCCATTGACGCCAGTCGGGGCGATGCAATTTTCTTTTCGGACCAGGATGACGTGTGGCTGCCAAACAAGGTCGCGACATTGGACGCCGCCATGCTGAACTGCGGGTGCGTGGCTTCGGATGCGATCGTGGTCGACGATCGGTTCCAGGTCCTGCATCGCTCCTGGTTCGAATGGCGCGGAGCGCGCGGCTTTTCGCGCCTGTCGATTTATCTCAAACCTCCCATCATCGGCGCGACGGTAGCCTGCCGCAGGGAGTACTTAAAGGGTCTGCTGCCCTTTCCCGCCGGCGTTCCACACGACTTCTGGCTCACGTTCAACGCCGTCTTTGACGGACAGTTGGCCGTCGTCAGGACGCCGCTGATTCTTTATCGACGCCACCCCAATGTTCTCTCCGTTACGGCTACTGCACAGCGACGTTCATTGAGCACCATTGTCGCGGAGCGCGTCAGGTTGATCGGTGCAATGTTGCGCCATCGACTCGCGCGGAGATCGCAACCACTCGGCGCGGGTGGCTAACCTCACCTGGACGAGACGCCCCAGGCGTAGAGCCGGTTCATGTCCGCGAGTATGTTTTGCACCGTATCCGTCATGATCCAGGTGTTATAGGTCCACGCCTGGGCGGATATCGGGCCGTCGTAGTGAACTTCCCACTTGACGAAGTTGCTGCCGCTTTGCCCGTGAGATGCACCGAGCGAACCGTCGTAGAACACGAACCCGCTATGCGGATCGTTGATGTAGATGCCCATTGCGGTTGCCGCGTTGCCCGTCCCTGCGGCCAGAATGACGGCCCTGGGGCCGGCCGGCTGCTTCACGTTATATCCAAGACCTCGAGCGGTTATTGCCCGTATCTCGGCGAGTGCATCCTGGGTGAGCGTCCGTGTCGCGGGATCGTAGTGGTAGTAGGTGTTGAATTCCGAATTCAAGTAGCCGGTCGGCGCCTCGACGGTCGCACGCTGGATGGCCGGCGAGTTGATCACGGTTTGGAATAGTGCAACCGGCCAGTTCCGCTCGACCTTGTCGGGACCCTTCCAGTTCAATGTCAGGATCTTACCCAACCGTACGGCCGGGTAGACGATCGGGTGATCGGGACCGCCGCCATAATATTCCGGGCACCACTCGAGAGGCGCTGCCGCGGTCACCTGGCGCGGACTGGAGGTCGAGCGCTGCGCCGCAAACGCCGTGCAGGGTGAAGGGTGACGCGCAGTCCTGCCGATTGACGGAACGCCATAGACATCGCCCGCTTCGCCCAGCGCGGAGCCCCCCTCGGCAGGATACAGAGCCACCTGCACCTGGCGTCCATAGTCATAGTCGTTGATGAATTGGAACCCGTTCCACCACCATTCCCACAGCGCGCATCCCGCCGCCAGGTTGGATTTCGCGAGAACCCTCCCGCCAGAGACCGGCTCGAGGACCGGATCCTTGCCGGAAAACAGCGCATAGCCACTCCCCGCGGCGCCATCGGGAACATAGTAGGCCGAAGGCTTCCTGTGAACATGCCCCTCGACAAGAGCGACCGTGCCGGCGTCCGTCGTTGCCAGGAGTGGCGTCCGCGAAAGAGTCAGTTTTACGGCGGGGCCGACCGATGTCGACATGCTCGGCATGACATCCCGGGGACCACAACCCGCGCGCGACGGCTGTTGATATCCCAGGAGGGTTACCGCGGCTGTCAGTCCGAGAAATGCCAGCCGCCCGCCAAGAGACGCTCTTCCCGAGCGACGCGCCGTAGCGCCCATCATTCTAACCGCGCAGGGTTCTGATACCGGCCACGGTGGCAATCACCAGGAACGTCCCAAATACAAAGCCCAGCGCGCCCAACATTTTAGGACCGAACGATA
>DATBCZ010000448.1:0-5286 GCA_036270175.1 Steroidobacteraceae bacterium
CATCGCATTGCTCGGTGCGCCGTGGGCGTTGAGCCTCGACAGGTATTTCGGCAACCAGCCGTCGACGGAGGCCTGGTAGAGGGTCCGCGACGAGCCGGCCATCGACGTCATCAACGACAGCACCACTGCCAGAATCAGCATGACGATAATGACCGCCCCGCCGATTGTCCCCAGGTGCACCATCTTCGCCATCACACCGCCGACACCCATGCCACTGGCGATGTCGGGAGCGAGCATCCCGCTGTAGACAGCCGGTGCGAGCACCGCGCCGTGAGCATCCAACACCGCGGGTTTCACCAACTCGCCCAGGCCCAGGTAACCCTGGAAGGCAAACGGCACGATGGTGTAGACGACCAGGCACAACAGGCCGGAGTAGAAAATCGCCTTGAACGTGTCCGTCTTCGGATCCTTGAATTCACCCGTGTAGCACACGGCGGTCTCGAAGCCGTACGTCGACCAGGCGGCGAGGAACATCGCGCCGGCAACAGCGGTCCAGCCTGCGGCGTTCCACGAGCCGCTACTGATTGTGCCGGCGGCGTCATGGACCAGCGGCACGAGCGGGAAGAAGTGAGTCCTGACGACATCGCCGGTAAAGAGCGGCACCACGCCGATCAGGATGAGCGGAATCATCGCCGAGATACCCAGGATCTTGGTCGTGTTGGCCGAGCGCAGAATACCGCCGTCCTGGATGAGCTTGACGGCGATGAGGATCGCCGCGCCGAGTACGAATATGGCATTGATCCGCAGAGTGAGGCCGGCCTTGACGGCGGTGAGATCCAGCAAGGTCAACTGCCAGGTGTTGATGACGGAGTCCGGCGGGAACAGCCCGTTCAAGATGTAGCCGGCCGCGAGCCCCGAGCCAATGGCCTGTACCGGAGACCAGGCAAACCAGTTGCACCAGACCGAGATCGGCGCGATGAGCTTGCCGTAACGGACCCACGCAATGGCCCCGTAAACGGAGGTGCCGCCGGATTTTTCGGGAAACAGTCCGGCGATCTCCGCATAGGTGAAGGACTGTACGAAGCCCATCACAATGGAGGCCGTCCACACGATCCAGGAGAGATTGCCGACCGTGGCCGCCACGGCGCCGATCGAAAACAACACCAGGGGTGGCACGCCACTGGCGACCCAGAATGCGCCGGTCCAGTCGATGCCGCGCTCGAGGGTCTTGGCCTTGTCACCCGCCTGGCCGTCGGCGAGACCGTCAGCGGTAGCGGCAGGGGCGCTCTGTGTACTGGTCACCGTGTTCTCTCCCGTTGGGCCATCAGAAATGCTCGCGAAGCGCTGCGGATATCTCGAAGATATCCCCCACGATGCCGTACTTGGCGATACTGAAGATCGACGCACCGGCGTCGGCGTTTACCGCGACGATGGTGCTGACGTGCTTCATACCGGCGAGATGTTGGATCGCCCCCGAGATTCCCATCGCGACATACAACTTACAAGAGCTGGCAGTCTTCCCCGACTGCCCGATCTGACGGCTCTTAGGCAACCACCCCGCGTCCGCGATCGGCCGTGAGCAGCCCAGAGTGGCGCCGACCGTGTCGGCGAGCTCGCGAAACTGCTCGACATTCGACTCTTCGCCGATGCCCCGACCGATCGCCAGGATGAATTCAGCCGCCGTCATGTCGACGTCGTCCGCCGAGCTCATCTCGATGAATTCCCGGCCGGTCACGCGGGACTTCACGGGCGGCGCCGGGAAGCCCACTACCGCTGGCGACGCGGCGCCTTCCGGCGGTTTGAACATGTTGGCTCGAAGCGCGAGCACGACGATGTCCTTACCCGGAAAATCGACTTCGACATTGACCTTCTGACCATAACCGCCGCGCGTCGCGACGAGGCCATCGTCCTGGTATTCGAAGCGGAATACATCAGTCGCGAACCCGTAGCGGCCCTTGGCCGCCAGCGCCGCGGCGTAACCGAAGGAGTCGATGCTGTGAGGAACCAGGACCAGCCCCGGCTGGCGCACTTCGATGAGCGCTTCCACGACAGCCTCGTAGGTGTCCGGCTCGAATTCGTGCGCGGCGACCTTCACAGCCACGATCTCATCGACACCGGCCACACCGAGCGCCGGGATGAACTGCGCAGGCTCGTCCGATATCAAGGCAACCGTGACCTTGTCCGAAGGAGCACGACGTGCGGCCTGCGCCGCGGTGACCAACTCGAGTGTCACGGGCCGCAGCTCGCCGCGCCGATGCTCCGCAATGATCAGAATCCCACTCATGCGGCACTCCCGGCGCGATCCTTGATGATCTGCGCGAGTCGTGCCGCCTTTTCCTCAACAGTGCCTTCGATCATTTCGGCGCGGCCCTTCTCAGGTATGTACATGCGCCGGACGCGCGATAGCGACCCGCTCTCGCCGACGTGTGCGGCCGCGACGCCGAGGTCTTCGAGCGAGAGTACTTCGATCGGCTTCGCCGCGGCTTGTTTGATGGAGCGCAGCGATGCATAGCGCGGCGTATTGATGCCGAGCTGGATGGTCAACACCGCGGGACACTCGATCTGCATCTCGTGCAACACGCCGCCCTCCAGCTCCCGCCGGAAGACAGCCGTATTCGCGCCGGGCGTGTAGGTCAAACTGGTCACCACCGCGGCATGGGGCCAATCCAGCAGAGCGGCAGTGGCAATGCCGGTCGAAGCGAAAGTGTGGTCCGATGACTGAACTCCGGCAAACAACATATCAGGAGCCTCACGCGTCGCGACAGCCGCGATGAGTCGCGCAATCGCGATCGAATCGGAGCCCTCGATCGCGTCATCCCACACCCGGATGGCCCGGTCCGCGCCCTTGGCGAGGCACTTACGCAGCGCCTCGTCGGCATCATCCGGTCCGACACACACGGCGACCACTTCGACAGGAGTCGCGGCGGACTCCTTGATCTTCATCGCCTCCTCGAGCGAATAGTCATCCCATTCGTTGAGATCACGGACCAGGAAATCGGGATCCACATCCTTACCGTCGGCGCGGATCTCGAAGTCCTCGTCCAACGCGGCCACCTGCTTGACGGCTACGAGGATTTTCATGTTGCGGGACTCATATTGACTGAAGTTTCGACCTGCTTTTGCGGGAGCGCTTCGCGGACCAGCTCGATGAGCTCCTTCACCACGAACTTACCCTCGTAACCAGCAGCCTTGAGCGCGTCCTCGAACATAGTCAGGTCCTTGGGACAGCTCACCACATAAACCTGGAGGCCCGGGATGGCCGCGGCCTCACGCATCCGATTGTGCGCCGGCTTGTCCATCCCTACGGGATCGGGCATCCAGATGCGGCCACCGCCGGCGCCACAACAAAAGGAATTGGCCCGGCAGCGGCCCATCTCGACCAGCTCGCAGCCCAGCAGGCGCAGAATCTCGCGCGGCGCCTCGTAGCCCTTGTTGAAACGGCCCAGGTGGCAGGGATCGTGGAACGTGACCCGCTGCCCGAGTTGCGCCAAGGCGGGCAGCTTGCCCGCCTGCATGAGCTGCAGCAGGAGCGTCGTATAGTGCTGAATCTCGTAGTTGCCGCCGAACTCGGGATACTCGTTGCGGATGGTGTTGTACGAGTGGGGATCGGTCGTGACGATGCTCTTGAACGACACGGCGGAGAGCGTCTCGATGTTGGACTCCGCCAGGACCTCGTACAGTCCCTCCTCGCCAACCCGCCGTACATCGTTGCCGGCGTTCGACTCGCCTTCGTAGAGGATTCCGAAATCGACTCCGGCATCCTGCAGGAGCGTGGCAAACGACTGGGTCACCTTCTGATTGCGCGGATCGAAAGAGGCGTAATCACCGACGAACCACAACACGTCCACCGACTCTTTGCGGGCATCCTTCACTTTGAAGGGCAGCGTTTTGGTCCAGGCGGCGCGCTTGCGCCGGGATTCCCCGAAAGAATTGCCGTTCTTGTGAATCGTCTTCAGCGTCTTCTCGAGCTGCGGATCCATCTCGCCGTCCTCGACAAGCTTGCGGCGCATCTGGACGATGATGGGCACGTGCTCGACTGCCACGGGGCAGATCTCAACACAGGCCATGCAGGTACGACAGGACCATAGGGTCTCCATCGCCACCTGTCCCGGGCCTTTGCCGTGCACATCGAGCTCGGCTTCGGGCGGCAATGTTCCGGACTCGAGAGTCTTGTTGGCAAACTCGCGCAACGACAGGATGACGTCGCGCGGCGACAACGGCGCGCCCACCGCCCTGGCAGGACAGGCTTCGTGACACCGGCCGCATTTCGTGCAGGCGTCCAGGTTGAGGAGCTGCTTCCAGGTGAAGTCAGTGATGTACTTCACGCCCGCCTGTTTCTGCTCGCTCGGCACCTTCGGCAAACGCTGTGCGGCCAGCGGATCGCGAAACATGAGCGATCCTGCGGCGGTAAAGATGTGTTTAACCTTGGTGAAAGGAATCAGCGCTATAAAAAGTAACGCCAGCAGCCCGTGAAACCACCACAGATTCTGCCGCACGATCCCGCCCGCGGCATTCGACAGCCCGCCCGCGCGCATCGCTTCGGCCATCGCCGCACCCGCCGGCGACCACCAGCGCACACCCCAGACATCGGACCGGTCGGAGAGCCAGACCAAACGCACCGCCTCGAGGACGTAACCGGTGAAAGCAATCAGGATCAGCGTCCACAAGAACGCCCAGTCCTCGCGCTTGTAGCCACTCCTGTCGTAGTCAGGATCCGTTGGCTGGCGGTCAGGGCGCGCATAGTCGAGTTTCGGCGGCCGCAGCCAACCGCGCCGATACATCATGTAAATGAGCCCACCCACGAGCAGAACGCCCGCGATGTCGAGCACGAGAGAGAACCAGAGATAGAACTCACCGTGCCAGAAATGGACTCCGAATAGCGGCCCGAGGATGTCGTAGTCAAGAGTGATGGTTGCCGTGCCGATGAAGAGAAGCACGAAGCCGTAAAAAATCAGGCGATGCGCGGCGCCCGCCTTCGGATCACGCCGCGCCACCGTGCTGTGACTCAGCACCGTACCGACCATCTCGCCAAAACGTGTCATGAGGCTGCCGCCGGCGGCGACCGAGCGGCCAGCGACCGAGCGGTTAGCGAGGGAATCCCCAGCGGGCGCGATGGCAACGCCGCGCCGGTACTTCCTTACCTGCACATACACGCCGTAGCAGAACACCGCGATGGCCGCGAAACCGATCACGTAGAACAACCGGACCGCCGAGGGCGCGAAATCCTCGAACAATACCCGCGTGATGGAGTCGGTCTGGATCATCGCAGCGTAGGTCCTCGTCTACGCGTCAGGACTGGTATTCCAACTCGGGGTTACCACCTGGCATGTGCGAGACACCCCACAC
>DATBCZ010000449.1:0-2173 GCA_036270175.1 Steroidobacteraceae bacterium
CCAACACCCAGCGACCCAGTTTGACGATCTGACCGCACTCCTCCGCGACCGGAATGAACTGCGCAGGCATCAGCACCCCGGCCCGGGGATGGCGCCAACGGACCAGGGCCTCCACGCCCAACAGGCTGCGCGTCCCCAGATCGATGATGGGCTGGTACTCGAGGAAGAATTCCTGCTCGACGAGGGCTCGGCCAATATCCGCTTCCAGGCGCAGCCGTTCGTGCAACTCATCCTGCATCTGGGGCTCGAAGATGGCATACCGGTTCTTACCGGCAGCCTTCGCGTGATACATCGCGATGTCGGCATTCGCGAGCAACGACTCAGCTTCGCCGCAGGACGCGGTGAACGCCAGCCCGATACTCGCCGAGACTCTCGCTTCCATACCGCCCAGGACGAAGGGCATGCTCAATGACTCGACCAACGATTCCGCGATACGCTGTGCTACAGCGGGTAGCGCAATTCGCTCGAGTAGAACCGCAAACTCGTCGCCCCCGAGACGCGCGACGGTATCCGACGCGCGGGTGCTCTTCGCTATGCGCTGTGCGACGGCCTGGAGCAGTCGGTCCCCGGCGTCGTGACCCAGAGAGTCATTGATGGTTTTGAAGTTGTCGAGGTCGAGGAACAGAACCGCGACAGGCGCCGAATCGCGCGCCGCCCCGAGCGCCTGTTGTACCCGGTCCTTGAAAAGGGTCCGGTTGGCAAGCAGCGTCAGCGGATCGTGGAACGCCATCTGACGCAGTTGCCGCTCGAGCGCCTTGCGCTCGCTGATGTCCCGAAGATTCAGGGCCAGCCCACTCACGGCCGGATCCGCTGTTAGATTGCTGCCGACGCCCTCGAGCACGTAGCGATCCGGTCCGCGCTCGATGACGAGCTCCACCGGACCAACGGTCCCGTGAGGTGTCGCGGCAATCTCGGTCAGCAGCCCGCGCAATCGCTCACTGTCCGGCCCTGACCAGACGTCCAGAAGGTTCTTGCCCAGCAGATCGTCGGGCTTGAATCCCAGGGTACGCTCGCATGCGGGCGAAACGAAACGCAACGTGCCGTCCGACTCGACGATCATGATGACATCGGACGCATTCGCAATCAGCGAGGCGAACCGATCCTCCACCAAGCGCGCCGCGCGCTTCTCGCGCACGACGGCGTCGCCTCGCAAAACCACACCTTGTCGGATCATCAAAAGCAACGTGAGCGCAAAAACGACCGTCGTCATCAGCGCCGCCGGGCCGCCGATGTCACCCCGTGTCAGATAGACCAGAACAAACAGAGCGGTGAAGAGTGCCGCATAGGGTACTGCCCGAGCGAGAGCGTCCGACTTGTGGGATTGCAACCGCCTCGGCCTTATTCGAGTACGCATTTGCTCACGCGCCGCGGCGGCCCATGGCAAGTGGCACATCACATAGAACACGTCCTGAAGCTCGCCCGAGGCGTAGTACCCGCGCAGTTTCGCGAGCGACCAGAACATGTCGGCCAGAAACATCGCGGCAAAACCGGCCATCAGAAGCAGCGGAATCCGCCGTCCATAGACGCCGGCGAGTAGCGGAACCCCGAGCACGAGAAGCACCAGGCAGTCGAGGGCGGCATAGGCCTCGCTCAATCCCTGTTTGAGTGTATCAACGTCGGAGTTTCCCCCTGCGGGGTGGATCACCAGAAACCAGAAGAACGCTCCAAACCCGAGTACGAAGATCATGGCGTCGAGGCATAGCTGGATCCAGGATACGCGGATCGCAGCGGCGCGCACTAACAGCAGCGCCGCCACCAACATCGCCGGATAGAACGCGCAGAAGAAAACGTCCGACACACCGGGAAACGGATCGATACCGTGCAGCCACCTGTGGATCGTGATCAGGGTACCGGTCAGATAGAGCGTCAGGGCTATCCCGAGCCAGGTCCATGCCCGGCGCAAGACACCCTGGCGGGTGCGCCGGGCGGCGGTAAACGCGACAATGGCGGCGACGAGATCGGCGGGCGCATCGGAGAAAAGTCCGACGTAATGGGTGACCTCTTTGCCCCCGATACCGCATAGCATGAAGACAGAGCAGGCTATGGCGTAGACAACGAGAGCAATATAGAGCCTGTCGACCCAGCGCGGCGCTGTCCGAGTCAGCAATCGGCCCGAAGTGACTCTCATATCCAAGGCGCGCTGCACCGCAACAGGAGTGTCGGTGCGGACATC
>DATBCZ010000450.1:0-3561 GCA_036270175.1 Steroidobacteraceae bacterium
GCGCCAGCCGGTCCAAAAGCGCGGCGCCTTCGCCAAGACGGCACGCAAGATGCGCCAGGCGACGACCAGCGTCGCGGGCAATCTGGCGCTGGCGAGCGAGCCCGACGAGGCCCAGTTCGCCAAGTTTCCGTAATCGCCCGCCCGAAGGAGAGCAGCATGGCAAAGGCCAACAAGAGGTCCGACGCCGCGGCCCAGGTGTCGGGCGGCACGGCGGAGACTCAACAGTATCTGACTTTCGTGCTCGCGGGCGAGGTCTTCGCGATGGGGATTCTGGCCATCAAGGAGATCATAGAGTATGCGAACCTGACCGAAGTCCCGATGATGCCGGGCTACGTGCGCGGGGTGATCAATCTGCGCGGCGCGGTGGTGCCCGTGATCGATCTTTCCGTGCGCTTTGGCAAGTCGCCGAGTCCGGTCACGAAGCGTACTTGCATTGTCATTATCGAGATAGCGGCGAGCGGGGAAAGGCATGTCTTTGGCGTTGTCGTCGACGCGGTGAATGCGGTGCTCGACATCCCGGGGGCCGAGATCGAGCCTCCTCCCGCTTTCGGGGCCAGCGTCCGGACGGACTTCATCCATGGGATGGGCAAGGTGAATGGCAAGTTCGTCATTCTCCTCGACGTGGATCACGTGCTCGCGACGGACGAGATGGAGGTGTTGGTGGAAGCGCAAGGCGTGGGTGCCAGCGAAGCGGCGTGAATGATTAGAATTTCCGACACTGAGTTCGGGCAATTTCAACGCTTCATCTTCGAGACGGCCGGAATCACACTCACGGACGCGAAGAAGCCGCTCGTGAGCGGACGGCTTGCGAAGCGGCTGCACGCCTGCAGTGTAAAGAATTACGGCGAGTACTTTCGCCTGCTCATGAGCGGCGAGTCGCCGTTGGAGTTGCAGACTGCGATCGATCTGCTGACCACGAATGAGACCTATTTCTTTCGTGAGCCCAAACACTTCCAGTTTTTGCGGCGACAGATCACTTCGGACACCGGGCGCCGGGGCGCGCTGCGGGTGTGGAGCGCGGCGGGATCGACCGGCGAGGAGGCTTATAGCATCGCGATGCTGCTGGAGGATTGCCTGCCGGGCCAACCGTGGGAGGTCGTCGCCTCCGATATCAGTGCGCGGGTGCTCGAGCGCGCGCGCGCCGGACACTACTCGATGGAGCGAATCGACCACTTTCCGCGCGGCTACCTGCAGCGGTTCTGCCTGAAAGGTCGGGACGAGCAGGAGGGCACGATGCTCGTGGAGCGGCGGCTGCGCAACAAGGTGCGCTTTCTGCAAGTCAATCTCAATGCTCCGCTGCCGCACCTCGGAACGTTCGATGTCATTTTTCTTCGCAACGTCCTCATCTATTTCAACACCGAGACCAAGCGCAAGGTGGTCGCCCGGGTCCTGAACACGCTCAAGCCGGACGGATACCTGCTGATCGGTCACTCGGAGAGCCTCATCGAGGTCACCGAAGCCGTCGAGCTCATTGCACCGGCAATCTACCGGAAGCTGAAATGAGCCGTATCAAGGTCATGATCGTGGACGACTCGGCAGTGGTGCGCCAGGTGCTCGTGGAGTTGTTGGGTGACGATTCGGGCATCGAGGTGATTGCCGCGGTCGCGGATCCGTTGTTCGCGATGCAACGGATGAAAATGCAGTGGCCGGATGTCATTGTGCTCGACGTCGAAATGCCGCGAATGGACGGTGTGACCTTCCTGCGCAAGCTGATGCAGGAGCGCCCGACACCGGTCGTAATCTGTTCGACGCTGACGGAAGCGGGGGCGCCAACGACGATCGAAGCGCTCGCCGCCGGCGCGGTTACGGTGATCACCAAACCCAAGATCGGCCTCAAACAATTCCTGAATGAGGCCGCTCACGAGTTAGTGGCGGCGGTTCGAGCAGCGGCGCGGGCGAACGTAAAGCGCGTCGCTCCGCGCGTGGACGGAGCCGCCTCTCCCGGAGTGAAACAGAAAAATACGGCGGATGTGATTCTCGCACCGGCCGGTGATCGGGCGATGACCCGCACTACGGAACACGTGGTGGCTATCGGGTGCTCGACGGGCGGAACGCAGGCCCTTCAGGTTGTGTTGACGGCGCTTCCGGCTGTCTGTCCGGCCATGGTGATCGTGCAGCACATGCCTCCGACCTTCACGGCTGCGTTCGCACGACGGTTGGATGGGCTGTGTCGTATTACGGTCAGGGAAGCGCAGAACAACGATCGGGTCGTCCCCGGTTGCGCCCTGATCGCCCCAGGCGGTAAGCACGTGCTGCTCCAGCGCAGCGGTGCGCAGTACTTTGTCGAAGTTCGGGACGGGCCGCCGGTCAATCGTCACTGTCCCTCCGTCGATGTGCTGTTCCGATCGGCCGCCAAGGCCGCCGGGCGCAACGCGCTTGGGATCATCATGACCGGCATGGGTGATGACGGCGCTCGTGGCCTCAAAGAGATGCGCGACGCGGGGTCCAACACGATCGCCCAGGACGAGGCAACTTGTGTTGTCTTCGGCATGCCCAAGGAAGCAATTCGGTTTGGAGCGGTTGACCGCGTGCTGCCGTTGGACGATTTGAGCCAGGCGATATTGCAGGCCTGAGCTCGCGGGGAGCCGCGACGACCAGGATTTCTCCTGCAGCTTGACATGCAGGTGAATACCTGCCTATTATTTATGCAGGTAAATGACTGCATGAATCAACCGGATCTGCTTTTCAAGGCGTTGGCCGATTCCAGCCGCCGCAAGTTGCTGGATCTGCTGTACGCGAACGACGGGCAAACGCTCGGGCAGCTATGCGAGCACCTCAATATGACGCGCCAATCGGTCACTCAGCATCTGGACTTGCTGGAGGCAGCGAACCTGGTGGCGACGCGTCGGCGCGGTCGCGAGAAGCTGCATTTCCTCAACCCGGTGCCCTTGCAGGACATTTACGAGCGTTGGATAGCCAAGTTCGAGAGGCCGCGCCTGAAGGCGCTCCACGATCTGAAACGGCACCTGGAGAGCGAAGAGCCATGAGACAGTCTACTTTCGTTTACGTCACCTTCATCCGCACTACACCCGAGCGCTTGTGGTCGGCGCTGACGAAGTCGGAGTTCATGCGGGACTACTGGTTCGGCATGCATTGCGAGAGCGATTGGAAAGTCGGCTCGTCGTGGAAGCTCGTCTTCCCGGACGGCCGGGTCGCCGACTCGGGCGAGATCGTCGCAGCCGATCCCCCGCGGCGCCTCGTCATCAAGTGGCGCAACCAATGGAAGCCGGAGCTGAACGCCGAGGGCGACTCGCTCTGCACGTTCGAAATCGAAACGGTTCCCGACGTCACTCCCCAGGCGGTGAAGCTGAGCGTCCTCCATGCCATCGAACGTCCGGAATCAAAGCTCATCGAGGCAGTTTCCGGCGGGTGGCCGCGCATTCTCTCGAATCTCAAGTCGCTGTTGGAAACCGGTGAGCTCGTACTGGGAACCGTCAAGAGCAGTAAATGGTGAGGCGGCGTGTTGGGGCGCTGGGGCACACTAGTGACTGGCATACATCTTCATCACATCGCTCTTGAGCGCTGACTGGCTCTGCGGGCGGCTGTAGAACATGTGACCGC
>DATBCZ010000451.1:0-3558 GCA_036270175.1 Steroidobacteraceae bacterium
TGCGCCGGATCGAATCCCGTCTGACTCACAGCCCACGTGTGGCATTCCTCGCGATCTTTCTTCTGCTGCTCCAGGGATTGCCCGCCCTTTGGATAGGCGAACAGGTCCGTCCACGTTCCCGCAGCCGGGCTATTCCCACCGACCGTAGCGCTCGGCGAAGGCGTCGTGGTCAGCCCCTCAGGTGGCTCGACCGCCTCGTACTGCCCGGCGCCACTGTCCCAGATGTAGTAATTGCTGTTGGCGTAATAGTAGGGAACGCCGCCCCAGTAGTACGTCGCGTACCCGAATGGCAATACCGGTAAGTACCAGCCGAGGCCGAATCCGCAACAACCCCAGCCCCAACCGCCTCTCCACCCGTACCCGCCGTAATACCCGTGCCAGCCACCGTAGTAGCGGCCACCGTAATACCCGTGGCCACCGTATCCGCCGCGGTAGCCACCATATCCGCCACCCCGATACCCGCCACCGCCACCATGGAAGCCCCCGCCGCCCGCGGCATGTCCTCCGCCCCCACCGGCGTGTCCTCCGCCCCCGCCGCCCGGGCCCGCAAGCGCGTTCCCCGCCGCCGCCAATGCCAGTACAGCCGTGAAAGCGACTAACCCCTGCCTGACGATGGATAGCGGGTTATTCATGATTGCATCTCTCCGAAAACAGTCTCGACCTGACGAAATCCTGCGCTGCTCTCGCATAAAGTGCGCCCGGCCTACCCCCTGCGCAAGGGGGGCTACGATTAAGGTTGTTTCACTTTGCGCAGGCTCACACCCATCCCGCAGCGTTCCGCAGTGATCCATCCGGAAAAGCGTGCAGGACCGCGCTGTCTGGCATTGCGCCTCCCGCTCATCGCGCCTCCCGGTCAGTGCGCTGCATGCGGTTTGGCCCGCGCCCGCGCGCCCGTACGCCGCCCGTAGGGTCCCAGCAGCTTCCAGCAAGAACAATCTAAACCCGACGATCGGCGCGCGGTTCACTCAGGTCGCCGCCGCCGCACATCGCCCACGACGCCACGCGGCGCCCGAGGCCTCTATCGTTGGCCGGCAATCCGGCGTTGGCGATCCGCTAGTTCACAACGATGCTTTCCGTCCCAGTCCGTGCGCTTTCCAACCCGTTGGTATTGTAAGCCGTCATCGCGAAATACCAGGTCGCGGGCGTGAGGTTCTCGATCACGTCGCGGGCGAGCCCCGGATTGGCCAGGGTGACGCTGGAATTGAGATTCGTTGCCGTCGTTCCGTAGTACACGCGGTAGCCCCCGAGATTGGTCAATGGGCTGCCGTCCGAGTTCTGGGTGGGCGGGCTCCATGAGACGGTTACGGACGCGCTCGTCGCGACGGGAGGGGGTGGCGGCGGTGGCGCACTCGCGGTTGGCGCCTTTACCGTTATCGCGAATGCGGGCAGCACGGCCTTCGCGTAGCCGTCATACGCCGTGATCACGATGTTGGAATATACACCCACGTCGGCGGCGGGCGCCGTGCCGGAAAGCCGACCGGTGGTGGCGTCGAAACTCAGCCACGAGGGCTTGTTCCAGACGCCGAAGACGATCCGCAAACCGTTTGGATCGGTGGCCGTGGGCTGAAACGAATACGACTGTAGTGCGGTGACGGAGGCAGCCGGAGTTCCGGAGATCACCGGCGCCTTGTTCGCCAGCGCCAGCACTTTTACGGCAAATGCGGGGAGCGATGCGTGCAGTCCACCTTCGCTCACCGAGACGACGATATTGGCGTACGTGCCCACACTCGCAGGTGTAGGCGTGCCGGCGAGCCGCCCGGTGGCGGCGTCAAACTGTGCCCAGGAGGGCTTGTTGCTCACCGAGTAAGTCAGCTTGCTGCCCGCCGGGCCGTGTGCCGAGGGCTCGAAGTAATAGTAGTGAGCCGCCACGACACTCTGGGCCGGCGAGCCCGTGATGCTCAGCGCCGTTGCGGCCTCCGCCCCGTGCGAAGACAACAGCGCGATCGATGTCAGTGTGCAGTGAATCCCGACCCGCGTGCGGAACGACGCGGAGAGCTTGATCGAAGACATTGTGTATGGGTGCCCCGTGCAAAGTAAGTTCAAATACTTGCGAGGGCGACCAGGCACGAGCGGGGATCTCGAGCGTTACTCGAGCTCCTCGACATCGCATGACGGCGCGGAACCTGCTATGACGGTTACTGACCGGCAACCCCGCTATCTCGTGCGCGCCGCAGTTGCGGCGGTCGAGACCGGAGGCTTTGCGTCCCCGTCTCACGACGGGTTTGCCCTTGCGTTGAATCAGTAGAGCGCCTTTCGTGTTAGAAGGCAAACGTCTCCGGGACCCGACATTCGCCTGCTGCAACAGCATAAAACAACATGGTTCACGGTTTCGGCAGGGCTGGCCGCTTGGCCACCGTGTACCGTTACCTGAGTCACAGGATGTGCCTCAGTGCAAAGTCGACTGCGACACACTTCGCGGTGCCGGCGGCCCGGGGGTCTTCCGGGCCGCCGGCGACACTTCAGAACGTAAGCGCAAACCGCGTGGTCAGCGCCCGCTCCTCGGGTCGGTTGCCACCGCTCGGGGCGCCGCCTTCAAATTGCGTCACCTCGTAGTCGAGCACCCACTTCACATTGGCGTTGAGCCACCAGTTGATACCCACCCCTGTCGCGCGGGCATTGCGCGGTGAGACGGCCGGATCAGCGAAGGACTGGGTTCCACCCGCGAAAGCGGCATTGTCGATTTTGAGCTCGCCGTAGCGAGCCACCACTTCCCACGCACCCCAGCCGCCGCCACCCATGTGGAACGTAGTTCGCGGCGTAATGCTGTTGAACGTCGCGGCTTCGCCGGTCAGGAAGTACGACAGCGACACCTGGTAGGCGCTGTTGTTGACTCTCCCAGAGCGCTTGATGGTCGTCGAGAGCTGCCGGCTCACATCCTGCTCGGACTCAACATACTCGGCGAGCGCGCCGAAGCTACCCACGTAGTAGTACGCCTGCGGCGACCAACGCTCACGGCGTCCATCCGCGAATGTCCCGGTCGCACCCGTCCTGTACGTGAAGAAGGTGTTCTGCCCCGTGGTTTTATAACTCGCGAGGAGGGTATTCGTGGCGTTTCCAACAGCCTGCACATACGTCCCCGCGATACCGAACCCGAGCCCCCGCAGCCCAGGGATACCCGAGTTGATAAACGGCTGGGTGAACAAACGCCCCTCGGTGTCCTTTTTGCCGTCGTTGCTGTCGGCATCCGGATTCGTGTTCGCGTCTGTGCTGTTGCCATCCGTCACGCCATTGAACTCGCCGATGGCGTAACCGAAGGTCCCGCCGAGAATGTCGCCGCCGATTTCGACTCCGAGGTCGCGATTCGGGACCAGATCGGAAGGCAGGCCGAGCTCCATGAACCGGTTGAACTGGTCAGGCTGCAGCCGCTCGAGGCCCACCGGCCCCTTGAACTTACCCGCCTGAAACGCCAGCCACGGCAGAATCCGCGCGGTCATGAACGCATCGACAATGATCGTCTTGCCACCGCCGAAGTCCGGCATGAACCGGAAGTCGTAATCGTCATCGATTGTGCCTTCAATGTACGGACGCACTTTCCGGAACAGGAAGGTGTCGCTCGAC
>DATBCZ010000452.1:0-4016 GCA_036270175.1 Steroidobacteraceae bacterium
CTGACGCTGTGCGAACAGCACCATCTCGCCGTCGAACATAATTGGGTCGACGGCACCCTCGGCCTCGATCGCAAGTCGAGCCACGTGCCCGGCATCGAGCTCGACGCCATGCGCGCCACACACGGCGCGGATCGCAGCAACAACATCGCATGTCGACGATCCCAGCCCGACGCCAGTCGCCACCGAGCACTCAATCTCCAAGCGGCCCGCCACCGGCGCACCGATAGCCGCCAACGCCAGCCGCGCCGCACGCCCCGCCTTATTCTTCCACGCCGGCATCACGTCAAGCCCAGAGGCCGCCGAAACATATCTCACCCGACTCCCAACCTCCCCCACCGGCATCGTCACCAAACAAGGCACCACCTCGCTCCCAACCCGCAAGCCCCCTTGCAGTATCTCTCCATGGTGATGCCCCGCGGTTCCCACTCCCACTAACATTCAACCCCCACGCACTGCCATTACAGGAATGTGCCGCTGAAAACACTCCACCGCCGCCCGCGCGGCAGGCCCGGCAACCTCCGAGTGAACGAGCACGAGATACAGCGGCACCCGCCGCTCCCTCCCACTTGCCAGGGGCAACGCCTTGAGTGTTCCGTCCCGTACCGAAGCAGCGACGACATGCTCGGGCAACCACGCGTACGCGAGCCCGGCCTTCACGGTCGCCAGGGAGGCCTCCATGCTACTCACCGTGCACCGACGCTCCGCGCCCAACCACCCCTCGTCCCGAGGGTGCTTCACCCCCGAATCGCGCACGACCACCTGCACATGACGCGTCAGATCCTCAAACGACAGATCATGCCCAACCCCAAACAACGCGTGCTCGGGCCGCGCCACCGCGACGAAACTGACATCCACCAGAAACTCGCCGACATACCCCGAAGGAACGTGGGCCGTCACCACAACATCAGCCGCGCCGTCCACAATCGCCTCCTCGGCTCCGGACAGTACCGCATCGGAAAGCTGCATCTGCGTGTTAGGACAAAGCTGCTGCAGCTCAGCCACGATCTTCAACAAGTGCTCACGCGGAAAGGCCGCATCCACCACCAGCTGCAACTCCGCCTCCCATCCCTGCTTGAGACTGCGGGCCAGGAGCTCCAGGGTATTCATGTCCCGCAAGAGCCCCCGCGCCCGCTGTAGCAAGGTCTGCCCGTGCGGGGTCAGAACCGCCTTGCGCCCCTCGATCACGAGCAGCGGCACATCGAGCTCTTCCTGTAACCGGCCGACCGCATAGCTCACCGCCGACTGGCTTCGATGCAGAGACGCCGCCGCCTGCGCGTAGCCGCCCTCATCGACGACGGCAGCCAGCACCGCCCATTGCTCTAAAGACGTCCTCGCCAGCGTCACCATATAACCAATCCAAATATTCGATGGATAAGCGCCAAATTTTGCGCTTTTTTATTCGATTGTTCGACCTTATTGTGCACCCTACTAAGGAGGCACCCCACCCATGAACACCGAAATCCGACGCAGTAACGAACGAGGCTACGCCGACCACGGCTGGCTCAAGTCCTTCCACAGTTTCTCATTCGCGGATTACTTCGACCCTGAGAACGTCGAATTCGGACCGCTGCGGGTCATCAATGAGGACCGCGTAGCGCCGGGACAGGGTTTTGGCACCCACGGCCATCGCGACATGGAAATCATCAGCTATGTGCTCGACGGCGAGCTCGCGCACAAGGACTCCATGGGCAACGGCTCGACCATCCGCCCAGGCGATGTGCAGCGGATGAGTGCCGGTACCGGCGTGCGGCACAGCGAGTTCAACCCCTCGCTGGGCAAGCCGGTGCATTTCCTGCAGATCTGGATTCAGCCGGATCAGCAGCGCATCGAACCCAGCTACGAAGAGAAGCGCTTCGACAGCCAGGAGAAGCGGGGTCGCCTGCGACTCATAGCATCACCCGACCGCGCGGACGGTTCTGTGCTGATCCATCAGGACGCTCGTGTGTACGCCGGCTTGTTTAACGGCACCGAGCAGGCTGTGTTGGAAGTGAAGCCCGGGCGCCGCATCTACGTACACGTAGCGCGTGGCTCGGTCACCGCGAACGACACGAAGCTGACCAGCGGAGATGCGCTGAAGCTCACCGACGCGACGAAAGTGAAGCTCAGCGAAGGTAGCGACGCCGAAGTCATCGTGTTCGACCTGCCCGGCAAGTAAGGCCAAACAGCGCCAGCGCGGTTGCGAGCCATCGCAGCCGCGCTCGGCGTAGCGCGACCCGGGCGCCTAAAGGCTACTTGCGCTCACCGCCACCCGCTGCGCGCCCGCCCCTATTAGCGCTCACCGCTCCTTCCGCTCCTTGATCAACGCCAGCGCAATCAACGTCACCAAGCCCACACCCGACAGATAATACCCAACAGAAGCGATCCCATAGTGGCTCGCCAGATACGTCGCAATATACGGCGCCAGCGAAGCCCCCACGATCCCGGCCAGGTTGAATGTCAACGACGCCCCGGTATAGCGCACGGCAGTCGGAAACAACTCCGCCAGCAAGGTCCCCAACGGCCCGTAGGTAAACCCAACCACCCCGAGCCCCAGGCACAAAAACGCCAGCACGCCGAACGTAGTCCCCGACCCGAACAACGGCCCGGTCACCATCCCGAACCCGATCACCCCCAGCGTCGCCATGATGAGCATTCCACGACGCGTCCTGCGATCCGCGACCACTGCCGAGAGCGGAATAGTCGCGGCGAAAAACAGCACCCCGATCATCTGCAACACCAGGAATTCAGGCCGGGGAATCTTCAACGCCGTCGTCGCCCAGCTGAGCGAGAACACCGTCATCAGGTAAAAGTGCACGAAGGTCGCCGTAGCCGCGAAGGTACCGAGAATCAAAGTACGCGGATGATTCACGATCACCGCAAACATCGGCACCCGGACGCGCTCGTTATTCTCGATCGCGCGCTGAAAAGCCGGCGTCTCCGCCAACCGCAAGCGCACGTAAAGACCGACGAAAACCAACAACGAGCTGGCCAGGAACGGCACGCGCCACCCCCACGACAGCAATTGCGCATCGCTCAGCGTGGTCGTCAGCAGCAGAAATGTCGCGGTAGAGCACAAAAACCCGAGCGGCGCGCCGAGCTGCGGAAACATGCCGTATAGCGCCTTCTTACCTGGTGGCGCGTTCTCGGTAGCCAACAGCACCGCCCCACCCCACTCACCGCCGAGCCCGAGACCCTGTCCGAGCCGAAACAATGCCAACAATAACGGCGCCGCAATGCCAATCGATGCGTACGTGGGCAGCAAGCCGACCGCCACGGTCGAGACACCCATGGTCAACAACGCGGCGACCAGCGTGGCCTTGCGCCCGACACGATCGCCGAAGTGCCCGAAGAGCGCCGAGCCCACCGGACGAGCGAAAAAGGCGAGCGCGAAAGTCGCAAACGACTGCAACGTCGCCGAGGTCGGATCGCCCGCCGGAAAGAACAGGTGCGGGAATACCAGCACCGCCGCCGTGGCGTAGATGTAGAAATCGAAAAACTCGATCGTGGTGCCGATCAGACTCGCGAACAACACCCGTCCGGGGGAATTTGTCGCGCCCGCAGCGGCCGTACCGGACGGGGCCGTCCGGTCGGCAAAAACTTCTTCAGTCATAGCCCGCTAGATTAACCCGCCAGCGCCGAAAGATCGCGTTCCGCCAAGGCGCCGATGGCCTCGAGAGTGATATCAGGAACTGGATATTTGGCGACTTCAGCGGCATCGCGGGCATAGTGGCCCTGCCGCGGAAAGATGGTGGTGAGCTTCGAGCCCCAGGCCTGCTTCATCGCCGCAAGGATGCGCACCTTGTCGTCGACCATCACGTAATGCTTCGCTGGATAACGATGCGCCACGGCCTCGAGCATCTTCTCCTTATGCAGGTAGATGAGCACCCGGCCCTCGACGGCGTCCCAGATCCCGGAACGCTGGATCTTGCGCGGCTGGAATACGACGTCACCGTCGGAAAGGACCACGGTGGGACCGATCCTGCGGCAATGCGCCAGTGCCGCGAGCGCACCCGGATAAAGCTGCTTGGGAAAGGGAT
>DATBCZ010000453.1:0-9332 GCA_036270175.1 Steroidobacteraceae bacterium
GCTGGCTTCCTGTCCAGGACTCGCCGAGTACTCGGACGAGCTCGCTGTCTCGGTGCTCGAAGAAGCCGCGCGCTTTGCGCAGAGTGTCCTCGATCCTCTCAACAAGCCGGGTGACACCGAAGGTGCTCGCTGGACACCCGATGGGGTGATGACGGCGCCCGGCTTCCGCGACGCCTATCAACAGTTTGCCGCCGGCGGCTGGCCGCAACTCGGTGCGCCACCCGAGTATGGTGGACAACTCGCGCCGCAGGTGCTGGCGACGGCGGTGCAGGAGTGCTGGGCTGCCGCGAATCTCGCCTTCAAGTTATGTCCCATGCTGACACACGGCGCCGTACATGCGCTGGAATTGTCGGGCTCGCCGGAGCAGAAGCGGTTGTTTCTGCCGAAGATGATCAGCGGTGAATGGACCGGCACGATGGACCTCACCGAGCCCCAGGCGGGCTCCGACCTCGCGCAGGTACGCACGCGAGCGGTACCTGACGGAAAAGGCTATCGCGTCTTTGGGCAGAAGATCTTCATCACCTGGGGCGACCACGACATGACGAGCAACACCATCCACATGGTGTTGGCGCGCATCGAAGGGGCCCCGCCGGGTGTCAAGGGCATCTCGCTGTTCATTGTGCCGAAATGGCTGGTGAACGAGGATGGCTCGCTCGGCGCCCGCAACGAAGTCCGCTGTGTGTCGATCGAGCACAAGCTCGGCATTCACGCGAGTCCCACCTGCGTGCTGGCCTTTGGTGATCAGAACGGCGCGGAAGGTTACCTGGTGGGCGAGGCGAATCGCGGCCTCGAATACATGTTCATCATGATGAATGCCGCGCGCCTGTCGGTCGGGCTCGAAGGCTACGCCGTGGGCGAGCGCGCTTTCCAACATGCGGTGGACTGGGCGCGCACCCGGATCCAGGGTAAGCCGCCGGTGCCGCAACCGGGCGGGCCTGCGCCTATCATTCATCACCCCGACGTCAAGCGAATGCTGCTGACGATGAAATCAACTACGGAGGCCGCTCGCGCCTTGGCCTTGTACGCAGCGTTTCAACTCGACCTTGCCACATACAGTGGCGACGCAGGTCAAGCGGCCGCAGCACAGTTACGTACCGATCTGCTGATCCCGATCGTGAAAGGCTGGTGCACCGAAATGGGCAATGAGATGGCTGCCATCGGCGTGCAGGTTCACGGCGGAATGGGATTCATCGAGGAGACGGGCGCCGCTCAGTATGTTCGCGACGCACGTATCACCACGATATACGAGGGCACCACGGGGATTCAGGCGAACGATCTCCTCGGGAGAAAACTCGGACGGGATCGCGGAGCCGCCATGAGCTCCCTGCTGACGGACATGTCGCGCGAGTTGGAGGGGCTGTCGGCCGATGACCCGGTCGTGGGTGCGACGCGGAAGGCCGCGTTGGAGTCCGTGGGACTTCTCAAGGGAGCGACCGCCGCGCTGCTGGAAATGATGGCCTCCCCGCGCCCGGACCGCGCGATGGCGGTGGCGGTGCCGTATTTGAAGCTATGCGGCTTTGTAGCGGGGGGCTGGCTGATGGCACGGGCGGCTGCCATCGCCGGGAAACACAAGGACGGCGCGGATCGGGATTTTTACAGCGGGAAGCTCCGCACGGCGTTGTTTTACGCCGAGCAGGTATTGCCGGTGACCATCGGACTCGCTCGGATTGTCACGGGCGGTGCCAACAGTGTGGTGGAGACCGACGCCGCGCTGGTGTGAGATCGCGCGCTTGCCTGAGGTCCTGCGCAGGCGTGAACCGTAAGGTCGTGGCCGGGGTCAGCCGTCGCCGTCGTCCGGCGTCGGTGACTTTTCCCCGGGCGCTTTGCGGTTTGCGGCATCCCTGGACGCAATGTCGAGTCGCTTTTCCACTTTGACGAAGGCGGCTAATACCAACAGGCCGAGGCAGACACCGACTATCGCCAGGCCGAGTTGACCCAGCCCCGCCGCCGCGCCGGCCACGGCCGTCAGCCAGATCCCCGCAGCGGTGGTGAGGCCGTGAATCTCGTGCTCGGCGGTGAGTTTGAGGATGGCGCCGCCACCCAGAAAGCCGATGCCGGTGACCAGCCCCTGCAGCACGCGCGACAGATCACTCTTGCTCATCCCGGCCTCGTCGGCCGTGATGACAATCAGCGCCGTTCCGAGTGCCAGTAGCATGTGCGTGCGCAAGCCGGCCGGTTTGTGCGTGAGCTCGCGCTGGAGACCCACCAGGCCGCCGACGATGAGCGCTACGAGCAGACGCAGGCTGACACGCACCAGGTGCTGCGCGTCCGGAATGGATTGTGTCAGCTCGGCGAAACCACTGCCTTCCAACATACTTCACCTGCGCGCGGGCGATTTCTTTTTTGACGGTATCCGTAACTGCAGTTTGGGCGGCTCGTTCAGACTCTGCAGGAAGATACGCCTTGCGTCGGGCTCGAGCGCCGCCCAATCAACCTTCTGTGTATGGGTACGGCGCAATTGGCGGTCTGTGATATTGGCTTGCGCACGACTCGTCGTAGCCCACTTCGTCGGCAGGCGCCTCGTCGACCCCTTCCGCAGCAGATCGACGACCGCCGCCGCCACGGTCGGGTCGCGTGTGAGGTCGCTGTGGGCGACAGGAACGTAATAGGCCGGTGCCCCGGGGAGAGCCGCGCTTATCGCGGGCACAGTGCCATCGCCGTGTCGAGTGATCGTATAGACGAAATCATCGGTGCGCCGGCGGACGGCCGTAACAGTTTCCTGCCCGATTCCAACAATCGACGCGAATCGCGTGTCGGGATGGGCGAGCGTGCTTTGTACAGTGCGCGCATGCTGCAGCAGAGCCACATCGGGTCGCGGTCCGGTGCGCGGCCAGGATGCGGCGTCGAACAGGTCGGGGCCATCGCTGCAGCCCGCCGCCGGCAGCATCTGGTAGAGGCTCGGGAAGGTGTTGAAGATCTCTCCCGAAAGAAACTCGGCGGATGCATCACCCGCTAGCCGGGCAAGCTTGCGGACCACGGCGTATGTGCCCCGTAACGCCTGGATCGTTGCGAACGAGCCGTAGTTGGGGCTGCCGAGGAGGAGGACTCGCTCGACGCGCTCCGCTCCGGGCAGGACAACGGCCGCACGACTGACGAGCCCGCCCATGCTGTGCGCGACGATCGCGAGCCGTTCCGAGGATTCATTGCGCAAACGATCTGCGAACGAGCGACCGAGTTCGTCGACGCCGAGCCGCCAGTCGTAATCGTGAAAAACGGCAGCGAAGCCCGCGGCACGCAGATGAAGCTTCAACTTCAGATAGGAATAGATGACCACGCCGAGGGACACGATGCGTGCCGTTCCAGGCAGACGCAGCGTGGCCAGGCGGCCCAGGCCGATGTCGATGGGGTCGACCCACAGCACATCGTTCGGATCCGGCGCGGTGCGGTGGAGACCAAGCTGCGATCCCATGATGCCAGGGACGATGATGACTCGGAGCGACTCGTCCTTGATGGGGGTGGCTGCCGCCTGGCGTGCGAGTCGAGCCAGATCCCGGTATTCAGCCGCTCCGAAGTAGTCGATCAGCTCGCGCCTCAGTTCTCCGCTGACCAACAGCCGCTCAATATCCTCGTCGCTCAATGCGAAGCGGTCGTAAGGGGTGATGTGATCGAGTGGCAAGTCTGCGCGGCTCATGCGGGTGAAGTTGTAGCGGGTCCGATCTACCGCGTCACGGCGCGGTGAGGGGCCGCACTACTGCCGCGGCCGGCACCTTGCTGCCATCGGCGAGCAGCAACACCAGCGGGACGCTCTGCCCGACCGCAACCGGGTGCGTCATTCCATGCAACATTACGTGCAGTCCACCTGGCTCGAACTTCACCGTCTGCCCCGGCGCGATGATCAATTGTTCGTGAGGCCTCATCTGTGATTGGCCGCTCACTGTCTTGGTCTCGTGGATCATCGCGTGTTCCGCCACGGGTGACTCGATACCGACGATGGTGATGGGTTTCGTCGTCGGGTTCCGCAGGGTGAGATACGCGGCCGCAACGTCGGAGCCCGGCACCTGGCGAGTCCAGGCATCCAGCACGATTAGCGTGGGGGCTTGCGCCATGACGGAACAGGCGATGAGTGCCATGAACGCAGCATAAAGACGAGCGCGGGAAATTTCGGTGCAATGCCTCAAGTCGATGCCTTTTTTCTGAAAAAAGCGGCTCAGTATGCCAGACGCATGCCGCGCGGACCGACTATCATTCCCGCCGAGAATGATATGAAAAGAGCGCGCGATCACACGGAATTCGGAGCATTGATCGCGCTTTTCGCCGGGGCTCTGTCCACCGGCGGAGCGGGTATCCTGGTCCGGCTTTCGGAAACCGGTCCCACGGCGACTGCTTTCTGGCGCGGCTGTATCGCACTGCCGCTGTTAGCGGTGTGGGCCTTGATGGAGCGACCCGCGCAACGCGACGGCGGGGCCGAGCCGTCGCCTCGAATCGGAAACCTCGCGCGTGTGTTCGCGAGTTTTCGCGACCCGGGGTTCCTGTTTGCCGGCGCGCTCTTCGCGGGCGATCTCGCGCTGTGGCACTGGTCGCTGGTGCTCACATCCGTTGCGGCTTCCACGCTCGAGGCCAGCCTGGCTCCCATCGTCGTCGCTTTCATTGCATGGCTGCGCTGGCGCGAGCGGCCGAGCGCCGGCTTCATGGGCGCGACCGCACTGGCGCTCGTCGGGATGGTGTTGATTGTGAGCCCAAAGTTCGGGCAGGGAGGCTCGGCCTTTGTTGGCGATGCCTGCGGACTGGGGACGGCGTGTTTCTTTGCCGGCTACATTCTGGCCGTGGCGCGCCTGCGGGAGCGGTACGGGACCGGCATCGTGATGTTTAACTCGACTGTCGTGTTCACGGTTCTGTTGTTGCCCCTGGCGCTCACACAGAAGTTCCTGCCGGATACGTTGTGGGGTTGGGCGACGTTGGCGGGATGCGCGCTGGCTGCGCAGGTGCTCGGGCAAGGACTCATCGCCTACGCCCTCGCGCACCTGCGGCCGACGTTCAGCTCGCTGGGGTTGCTCATACAAACGCTGGGGGCGGCCACCTCGGCGTGGTTGGTGTTGGGTGAGCGGTTTTCGGGGATTCAGATGGTCGGCGGTGTTGTTATTGTCGGTGCGATTGCGCTGGCGCGGTCGGCGCGGAAATCCGAGGCTGCAATGGCGGAGCCGGCCGCGGCCGCGACGGACAGCTCACTTGGCGTAGTCCGCGACTAGCTTTGCGACGGCGTCGATTGCAGGTCCGCGCGCGCTCGTTTTACGCCACACGGCGCCGATGTGCCGGACCGGGGCCGGCTTGGCGAACGGTCGAATAGTAACCCCCTTGGCGTTGCCGTAGGCGCCGCGACTCGCGAGCTCCGGCAACAGGGTCAGGCCCGCGCCGGTGGCCACCATCTGTCGCAGGGTTTCCAGGCTGGTCGCCCGGAAGTCCTGTTTCTCCTGCGCGCCGATGCGACTACAGACCTCCAGCGCCTGGTCCCGCAGGCAATGGCCGTCTTCGAGTAACAACACCGTCTCGCCTTTCAGGTCTTCCGTGCGGATGCTCTCGCGCTTGGCGAGCTTGTGTTGGTCGGGGATGGCCACGATGAAGGGCTCAGTGTAGAGCTCGCGAGCTTCCAGCCCTTCGAGATCTACCGGCAGCGCCAGGATCCCGACATCGATGTCACCGCTCAGCAGCTTCTCCAGCATCGGCCCCGTCTGATACTCGTAGAGCTGCAACTCGAGGCGCGGCAGGGATTTGCGTAACGCCTGCGAGATCCGGGGCAGGAGGTAAGGCCCGATGGTGGGCAGCAGGGCGACCCGCAGTCGTCCTGCCAGCGGATCGCGATGCGAGCGCGCCAGGGTCACCACCTCGTCGCTGGCTTCCAGAATGCGCCGGGCGCGAGTCGCGATCTGCTGCCCCGCCTCGGTGAGGGATACGTTGTTGGGCTGTCGCTCGATGAGCTGCACCCCGAGGTATTCCTCGAGCTTTTTCAGCTGCGCGGACAGGGTGGGCTGGCTCACGAAGCAGCGTTCCGCCGCCCGGCCGAAATGCCGGCAGTCGGCGACCGCCACCAGGTAGCGCAGGTCTTTGAGCTTGATGTCCGTCATGGTTCATCCGATATATGGCGTCTATCGATATTATAAAGTTAATCGATTGGAATAATAGCGGCTGGGGCCCCACTATCTCGTGGATCCCACAAGGGACTTATAGACAACCCTTTCGAAGGAGCTTTTGCACATGTCAGGTATTGGTCAGCGTTTTCCGGAATATTCCCTTACGGGCGTCGTATCGAGCGATATGGACAAGGCGTTCCAGCCCTTCACCCAGGACAGCTTTCCCGGCAAGTGGAAGGTCGTGTTCTTCTGGCCCAAGGACTTCACGTTCGTGTGCCCCACCGAGATTGCCGCGTTCGGCAAGCTCGACAAGGAGTTCAAGGCACGTGACGCGCAGGTTCTCGGCGTCAGCATCGACAGCGAGTTCGTGCATCTGGCCTGGCGCAGCACGAAGGACGAGTTGAAGAACCTCCCCTTCCCGATGCTCTCGGACCTCAAGCGCGAGCTGACGACGAGCCTCGGCATCCTGGATCCGGAAGCTGGCGTGGCACAGCGCGCGACGTACATCGTCGACCCGCAGGGTGTCATCCGCTTCGTCTACGTCACGGACCTCAATGTGGGCCGTAACCCGGAGGAAGTGATTCGCGTGTTGGATGCGCTGCAGACGGACGAGCTGTGCCCCTGCAATTGGAAGAAAGGTGAGGACACTCTGAAGGCGGCCTAACCTCGAGGGGTCCGGCGGTAGTAGGCCGGATCCCCCCTTTTGTGGAGGACTTGAAACAATGATTACTCTTGACACCATTCGGGACGCCATCCCGGACTACGCTCGGGACTTGCGCCTGAATCTCGGGTCGGTGCTGACGACGAGCGGCGCGCCTGGACTGTCGGAAAAGCAGATCTGGGCAGTGGCTCTCGCGTCGGCGATCGCATCCCGTAACGGCGAGCTCACGCGTGATATCGAGGCGCTTGCCGCCACTCATCTGGACACCGCCTATGTGAATGGCGCGCGGGCCGCGGCCGCGGTGATGGGCATGAATAACGTCTACTACCGCTTCCTGCATCTCGTGGAGGACCCGGAGTACGCGCAGCTGCCCGCCCGCTTGCGCATGAACGTGATTGGCAACCCCGGCATCGACAAGGTCGATTTCGAGCTGCTCTCGCTGGCGGTTTCTGCTATCAATGGCTGTGGTACTTGTGTGGCCTCGCACGAGCGTCAACTGCGTAAGCACGAGCTCACCCGCGAAACGGTGCAGAGTGCGGTGCGCATTGCCGCCACGGTGCATGCGGTCGCGCGGGTGCTGGAAAGCGCCAAGCTCGAGGCCGGCACGGGGGCAGCCCAAGCCGCCTGATAACAACACCGCCCGTCAGCTCACCTGGTTTCGGTGCGAACGGGCCGAAGCTCGTGGGGTGAAAAGTGCCTGAACGAACCGCTCGTGCGCCGCGTCTTTCCGCAGGCGTGGTCGTCGTCAGGCGTGGCCCCACGGGCTGGCTGTTTCTGATGTTGCGCGCCTATCGCAACTGGGATTTTCCGAAGGGAGTGCTGGAACCGGGCGAGGAGCCGCTCGCGGCGGCCCGGCGTGAAGTGCGGGAAGAAACGCTGATTAACGATCTGCAGTTCACCTGGGGTGAGGAGTATCGCGAGACCGCGCCCTACAGCAACAACAAAGTCGCGCGGTATTACGTCGGGGAGACGCACACGGAGCGCGTTACCTTGCCGGTGAGCCCCGAGCTGGGGAGACCGGAGCACAATGAGTCGCGCTGGTTGGACCTGGCTGGCGCGCTGTCGCTTGCTTCGCCGCGAGTTGCGCCTGTTGTCCGGTGGGCCGCGGGGAAGTTAGGAATTGCGGATGAGTCGGCGTGAGTGGCTAGTGACCGGAGTGGCGCTGTGAGTGCCGCCATGGAACGGAGTCGCGGCGTACGCGGCACCAGGCAGCCGAGTCGCAGTGTAAGCGCGCGACTGCGCGTGATCGTGTTGGTCACGGCTCGGGCAATTAGCTTGGGGGTCGCTTGCCAATTGGCGTCCGCCGCTCCTCTTGCCGCGACCACCGTTACCGACGACACCGGCCAACGCGTCACTCTTCCCAACCTCCCCCAGCGCATCGTCAGCCTGGCGCCCAGCGCGACTGAAATGCTGTTCGCCGCTGGCGCGGGCGATCGTGTCATTGCGACCGTCGACTTTTCCGACGAGCCGTCCGCGGCGAAACGAGTTCCACGAATTGGGGACGTCACGGCTATCGATATGGAGCGCCTCGTCGCGCTGCATCCTGACCTGGTGGTGGCGTGGCCCGGCGGGGGTAATCCGGCACAGATTGAGAAGATCGCGCAGTTGGGGATTCCGATCTATCGACAGCAGGTCAATCGGCTCGCGGATCTGCCCGGCTCTCTGCGACGGCTTGGCGCGCTGACCTCCGATGGGTCAACAGCCGAGAAGGCGGCGCGCGCGCTGTCGGCGGAACTCGCCCGAATAACTCGCGAGTACGGCGGAGGGAGGCGCGGGGCCGGCGTACCGGCGGCTGAGGCGACCGCGACCGACGCAACGGTGTCCGGCACGCCAACGACCGGCGCCGCCGCTCCCCCAACCGTGTTGCTGGAGGTCTGGAATCGTCCAATCTACACCGTCGGGGGTGGGCACCTGATGAGCGATGCGTTGACCGCCTGCGGGGTTCGCAACGTGTTTGGAGATTTGCAAGAGTTGGGTCCGGTCATCAGTACCGAGGCCGTGATCGCCCGCAACCCCGATATCATCGTGGCGTCGGCGCCGCCCGGCGAGGGGGCGAGTTGGCTCGCTGAATGGAAGCGATTTGGAAGCCTCAACGCTGTGCGAACCGGACGGCTCGTCGCGTTCGAGGATCAGAGACTCAATCGGCTGGGGCCGAGTGTCGTGCTGGCGACCGAAGCGTTGTGCAAGGCGCTGGCGGCGGCCCGTGGTGCTCGTAGCGACGGCGCCGGCCGCGCGGGTGTCAGTCGCGAAAGTTATTGAACTGCAGCGGCATCTCCACCTTCGACGCACGTAACAGTTGCATCGCCGACTGGAGGTCGTCGCGGCTCTTGCCGGTGACGCGCACCTTGTCGCCCTGGAGAGAAGCCTGCACCTTGAGCTTCGAGTCCTTGATGAGGCGAATGAGCTTCTTGCCGACTTCCTGGTCGAGACCCTGTTTGAGGATCACATCCTGCTGGGCGGAGGCGAGGTTGGTCACCGGGTCCTTCACTTCAATGCAGCTCAGGTCGATGCCGCGCTTGGAGAGGCGCAGCTTCAGAATCTCCAACATCTGCTTGAGCTGGAAATCCACTTCGGCCTTGAGTTTGACGGTGAGTTCCTCGAGCTCG
>DATBCZ010000454.1:0-3991 GCA_036270175.1 Steroidobacteraceae bacterium
GGCCTGGGCAGCATGCTCGTCGGGGTCGTGATTCTCTTCCTGGTCCGATAGGAGCCTCACTCACGTGGGTAAATTCGTCGTCGTCATTGGCACCCAGTGGGGCGATGAGGGCAAGGGTAAAGTCGTCGATCTCCTGACGGAACGTGCTTCCGCGGTTGCGCGTTTCCAAGGTGGCCACAACGCCGGGCACACGCTCGTTATCGGTGGTAAGAAGACGATCCTTTCCTTGATCCCGTCCGGAATCTTGCGTGAGCAGGTCCGTTGCTTCATCGGCAATGGTGTCGTGCTGTCTCTCGAGGCGCTGCTGACGGAGAGCCAGACGCTCATCGGCAACGGCGTGCCGGTGTTCGATCGGCTGCGCCTTTCGCCCAACTGTCCTTTGATTCTGCCTTCGCACGTCGTTCTCGACCAGGCGCGCGAGCGGGCGCGCGGCACGAATGCCATCGGAACAACCGGACGAGGTATCGGTCCGGCGTACGAGGACAAGGTGGCGCGGCGCGCGGTGCGGGTCGCCGATCTGTTCCAGCGCGATCGCTTCGCCGCGAAGTTGGGCGAGGTTCTCGACTTCCATAACTTCGTGCTGCAACACTATTTCCGCCAGCCCGCGGTCGATTTCCAGAAGACGCTCGACACGCAACTGGCGTTGAGCGAGAAGATCAAGCCGCTGGTGACGGACGTCACTCTCGCGTTGAGTACGCTGCGCCGGTCGGGTGCCAACGTGTTGTTCGAAGGGGCGCAGGGCGCAATGCTCGACGTCGACCTCGGCACGTATCCCTTTGTGACTTCATCGAACACGACGGCGAGTTTCGCGGGCACCGGTACGGGGCTCGGGCCGCGGGCGTTTGATTACGTCATCGGTATCGTAAAAGCCTACACGACGCGTGTTGGTGCGGGTCCGTTCCCGACCGAACTCTTCGATGAGTACGGCGAACACCTCTCGCGTGTGGGTCACGAGTTCGGGTCGGTGACGGGGCGTCGCCGCCGCTGCGGGTGGTTCGATTCCGTGGCCCTGCGCCGTGCGATCGTTCACTCGAGCGTGTCGGGGCTGTGCATTACCAAGTTGGATGTGCTGGATGGCCTCGATGTCATCCGCATCGCCACGGGCTACAAGATCAATGGCGAGGTCACTCCGGAGCCACCACAGAGTCTCGAGGGCTATGACGACATCCAACCGGTTTACGAGGAGTTGCCGGGTTGGAAGGAATCGACCGTAGGCGTTACCGATTATGACGCTCTGCCTGTGAACGCTCGCAAGTATCTCGAGCGCCTGCAGTCGCTCGTGGACGTGCCTATCGACATGATTTCGACGGGGCCGGATCGCGACCAGACGATCACGCTCCGGCACCCGTTCGAGAGCTAAGCCAGCGGGGCCGGTTAGGCCGCGCGGACGTGGGGGCGTACGGTTGCTACTCTGCCGGCTGCGGCTGCGAGGGCCTTCTCTGCGGCTTCCGGGCCGAACGCTATGCCTTCAATGTGGATAACTTCGACGTCCGTGACGCCTATGAAGCCGAGCACGTGCTTCAGGTAGGGGACCTGGAAGTTGAAGGGCTTATGCGCTCCTTCCGAGTAGACGCCGCCCGAGGCCTGCACGATGTACGCCTTCTTGCCCTTCACCAGGCCCTCGGGGCCGTTCGCTGTGTAGCGGAAGGTGGAGCCTGCTCGCAGGACGTAGTCGATGTAGGTTTTGAGGGTCGACGATACGCCGAAATTGATCATCGCCGAGGCGATCACGATGACGTCGGCGGCGAACAATTCAGCGATCAGCTGGTCCGAGAGGGTGGCGGCGGCGCTTTGGGCGGGGGTGCGCTTCTCAGGAGGTGTGCCCAGGCTGGCGACGAAGTCCTCGCCGATATGAGGTAGCGGCGCCCGGAAGAGATCGCGTACGACTACCGTGGATTGCGGGTCGCCGGAGGCGAGCTGGTCGGCCAGGGTTCGCGCGATGCGGCTGGAGTGGGAAGCCTCGCCCCGGGGGCTCGAGGTTACTAAAAGGACTTTGCTCATGTGGTTCCCTTATGTGGCTTGGTTACGCTTTGTGACTAGCGCTAGAATGGTGACTACCGGGGAAACCCGCAAGAAGGCACTTATTTGAAACCCAGTGACATTGATGAGCCTGTGGAGGCGGGAGGCCGCGTCGGGGCGGCGGATGGCCTTGGGGAAGGCGAGCGGTTTGAAGATGACGGGCTGCCCAGGGACATGGGTGAGTGCACCATGGTCAGCGAGACGCTGGCCCGCATCGGGGACAAATGGACCGTGTTAGTCGTGGAGCTGCTGTGCGAGGGGCGCGGCCCGGTGCGGTTCAACGAAATTCGCCGGGCGATTCATGGCATCTCGCAGCGCATGTTGACGCTGACTCTGCGTAGCCTCGAGCGCGATGGCTTGGTCACGCGGACGGTTCACCCGACCGTTCCGCCGCGCGTGGACTATGAGCTGACGAAGTTAGGTCGGTCTCTGCGTGTTCCTCTGGTTGCTGTCGCCGAGTGGGTCCGGGCAAACGGTACCGCTATCCACGCGGCACGACAGGTGTTCGATGCCACCAGCACTGCGAGTCCGAGTTCGCGCCAGGTCCGTCGCCGCCGCCCCGCGTTGCTAGGCAGGCCACGGCTGGGGGGGCCGAGGCCGGACTGATGTCGACTTCGACCGAATCCGCGGCGCCCGTGGCGTCGGCGGCTGCCCGTGTTGCGTTAGCCCTGCTCATTCTTGCGGCGTGTCTGCTCGCGGCGAGCACGTGGCGCATTTATTCAAACACGTGGGATGAGCCGGAGCACCTTGCCGCCGGCATCGAGCTGCTCGACAAGGGGCGTTACGAATACGACACCGAGCATCCGCCGATCGTGCGCGCGCTCATGGCGCTGGGGCCGTATCTCGCCGGAGCCCGGTCGTTCGGCACACCGCCGCCGGACGGGGTGCTGGAAGGGGTCGATATTCTCTACACGGGCGCCCACTACGACCTTTATTTGACACTGGCGCGTCTGGGGACGTTGCCGTTTCTGGTGATGCTGTTGTTTTCCGCGTGGCTGTGGGCGCGGCGCCTCACACGCTCCGAGGGAGAGGCCTTACTGGCAGTGCTGCTGTTGGCGTCGGTGCCGCCTGTTTTGGGGCATGCGGCGTTGGCGACGCTCGATGTGGCGGCGGCGGGGACGGTGTTGCTGGCACTTTATGCGTTGCAGTGTTGGCTTGACAGTGCGCGGTGGCGGGATGCCGTTTTTTTTGGGGTCACCGCGGGGGTGGCTGTTGGGGCTAAGTTTTCGGCAATACCGTTTTTGGTGTTGGGGTTCGTTGTGCTGACGGTGGCGCAGTGGGCGGTGCGGCGGCAGCCGGTGGTGGTCAGTGGCGCGAGTGGGGCGCGTTGCTGCGGCGGAGCGGGGCGGGCCGGCATTCGCGATCGTCGCGGCGCGGCAGTTCGATGTGTCGGTGGCGCGCACCAGGCTCATCGGGTTGGCCCTCATTGTCGTGATGGCCATGGTGCCGTTGGCGATTGCGTACGGGGTGCGTTCGCCGGGGGCGAATGTGGTTGCGCACAAGTTTGATTGGGCGATTGTGTTTTTGCAGCATGAGCACGGGATCTCCCATGACGCAGGGATCTTGTTGCAACACCTGTGGTTGCCGACCTGGGTGAAGGGCTTTTTCGAGGGCATTATTGCGCTCAAGGCACACAACGACTCGGGACACCTGTCGTTTCTGTTGGGACAGCAGCGCTCGACGGGGTGGTGGTATTTCTACCTGGTGGCTCTTGCGGCGAAGACGCCCATACCGCTCCTGGTCTGCGGGCCGATCGGCATGGCAGTACTGGCTCGTGAGGGGTGGCAGGCCAGGGACGCGTGGCGGCTGGCGCCGCTGGTGTTGTTTCTAACCCTGCTGGCTTTTGCGAGCGCCTTCAGTCACATCAATATTGGGATCCGGCACGTCCTGGTGCTGTATCCGTTCATGGCGCTCGGTGCCGCGCACTTGCTGGCGCTGGCGTGGGGTGTTTTGCGCAAGGCGGCCCTGGGGC
>DATBCZ010000455.1:0-2723 GCA_036270175.1 Steroidobacteraceae bacterium
GTGCACCGTTGCCTCGATGAGCTGCAGTTCAACCTTACGGCCGTCGCCAACGATCAGTCCCAGGAGACGCTGCGCCGGGTCGGAGAGTTGCATGCACAGTTCCACTACGGCCGCTTCGAAGAACTGTGCGCCGGCGGCATCCCAGGGTTCCTCGACCGGTTCCAGGAAAAACTGCGTGACGTGGGTGCGCGCATCTCGAATGACTTCCTGGCGAGCGGAAGCCCGTCTGACCAGTGGGGCAATCAGTCCCAATTGAGCTAAGATCCGCTGCCTCAAAGCGGAACCCTTTGCACTATGACCTACTGTGTGGGCATGCTGCTCGATACGGGGCTGGTCTTTCTGTCCGATTCGCGGACCAGCGCCGGCGTCGACCACATCAGCACCTTCCGTAAGACGACCGTCCTGCAGAAGCCGGGCGAGCGTGTGTTGGTGGTCCAGACCGCGGGCAACCTGGCGATCACCCAGGCTGTGACCAGTATGCTCCGCGAGCAGATCGAAGCGCCCGACGCCAAGACCAACCTGTTCACCTGCCCGAACCTGTTCGAGGCGGCTCAATGCGTGGGCGAAGCGGTGCGCGAGGTGCACCGGCGTGACTCAGGGCCCTTGAAGGAGTTCGGGGTGGAGTTCAACGCCAGCCTGATTCTCGGCGGCCAGATCCGCGGCGAGGCGCCACGCCTGTTCAGCATCTATTCGGCCGGCAACTTCATCGAAGCCACCGCCGAGACCACCTATTTCCAGATCGGCGAATCGAAATACGGCAAGCCCATTATCGATCGCGTTCTGCGCCGCAGCAGCAGCCTCAATGAGGCCGCCAAGTGCGCGCTCATCTCCATGGACTCGACCATCCGCTCCAACCTGTCGGTGGGATTGCCGCTCGACCTGGTGATGGTGAAGCGTGACCGCTATGAAACGGCGCGGCACATGAGTGTCGATTCCGAAAACGAGTATTTTCGTGGGATCCGTAACCGCTGGAGCGAAGCCCTGCGGGAAGCGTTCGCGGAATTGCCGGATCCGGACTGGCTGCGGATTCCGCCGCCCTAAGGTTTATCGCACAGCTCGATATCGCCGTTCATCGTCTTGATTCGTACCCGCGCGTTGCCCTTGCCAAGGGTGCCGCTGAGACGCTGGCCGGGGCCGTGCCTGGACCGCTCCGCCTCGATGTTAAAACAATTGCCAATGTCGCCACTGAAGGTCGTCACTTCGTATTCGTAGCCGGCCTCGGCCCCGGCACGCACCTTGACGTCGCCGCTCACGGTTTGCGCATCCAAGTCAGCGTCTTTCACCAGCGAGCCGTTCAAGTGCACGTCACCGTTGATGGTCCGCAACCTTACGGAGCGGCCTTGCTCGAGATGGATGTTGATATTGCCGCTGGTGGTGTTGGCCTCGACGTCGCCGGCCGCGTGATCGAGGCGAATCGACCCACTGATGGTCGTCAAGTGCAGTTCGCCGGGCTTCCCCTGGCCTCGCAACATAACATCGCCGCTCACGGTCTTGGCTTCCACATCGGCCTGCGCGATGTCCGCCCTGATCGAGCCGCTCACGCTTTTCAGCCGTTGCATCCCGACGAGGTCGGTGGTCGATACATCGGCGCTCACCCCGGTAACGTCGACCTCGCTGGCACGGGGGACTCTGACCTTCAGACGCACGCCGTCCGCATTAAAAGAGAAGTTCGGAAATTGCACGGTAATCATCGTCCGTCCGCGATCACTGCTGATCTTCACCTTGTCGGCTCCCTGCGGAATGTCGGCATGCACGCTCACTTGCGGCTGATCCCAACCTGACACGTCGACTCTGCCGGAGAAGTTGGAGATTTCCACTATCCCGTGCGCATCAGCAACCGCCTGCTGATCGAACTGATGCTCCTGGGCATGCACTGCAACGCCGCCCGCCGACAGGCTGGCTATTACCGTGGCTGTCAAAACAGGTGAGCGCATCATCAGATCCCCTCGCCAGCGTCGCTGGCCTCATGCACGGTCGTGAGGACGCGCATCTCGTCTTGATATGTGTTGACCAACAACTCCTGTAGCAGCGCGTTGCTCGGGTCCTTGCCGAGCTCCGCCTCGAGGTCCTGCATCGATTTATGAATCGTCGCGAGGCTCGAGATGACTTTCGCCCGCGAATCGGGCGGCAGCGAGGCGAGCTTCGCCTCGAGAGATTTCGCCAGCGCCTCGCGCTGCTTACGGTACTTCGGATCCACGACGTAGGCGGCCTGCAGTGCCGCTGCGCCATCGTTGTTTATGTTGGGGAGGGTGGCGGTCGTGCCCGCGCCGGGGCTCGTAGTCGGTCGGGTCGTGGGCAGAACGCTCCGGCCAACCCACATGCCCACAGCTAGCGCAGCGACCACGGCCGCAGCGGCCATCCAACGCAGACGGGACAGATTCGAGCCCGCCCGCTTACGCGTGCCCGCATCCGCAGCGGCAACGCGGCCTTCCGCGACGATGCGCGCCTCGATACCCGCCCACAAGTCACGCGGCGGTTGGACCGAGGTTGGCAGATCGCGCAGTGAGTTCACTACCTTACGTTCACCATTGTCGTTCGCATTATTCATGTCAGCGAACCTCCACACCCAACTTATCTCTCAACAGGCTGCGCGCGCGATGCAGCTGCGCTTTGCAGGTACCTTCCGCTACGCCGAGCATCTCCGCCGTCTCGAGATGCGAATAGCCGTAGAGAGCGTGCAGGACGAGTACATCCCGCGCGCCTTCCGGCAACCGCTCGATAGC
>DATBCZ010000456.1:0-8940 GCA_036270175.1 Steroidobacteraceae bacterium
GGGATCGACTGCACGAGTTGCACGGCCTTCGCCAGGAGTGCAGGCTCGTCGGCCAGCGGAATACCCGCATTGACGTCGAGCATGTGGGCCCCGGCCGCGACTTGTGCCCGTGCGTCTGACTCCACGCGGCTGAAGTCACCCGCGGCCATTTCCGCGGCCAGGATCTTGCGGCCGGTGGGGTTGATGCGCTCGCCGATCATGACGAAAGGGCGCTCGAAGCCGATGATGACTTCACGGGTTGCTGAGCTGACGACGGTGTCGGTCATGAGACTTTCCTGTTTGAGTTCGTTTCCGGGTCACGGCCCGGGTACCAGGGCACGCGGCCGGCGAGCACGCCGGAGCGGTCGATGATTTCAGCGACGCTCTCCTCCTGCCGGTAGGCCATGAGGTGAATGCCGCTCACGCCGGGCATCGCCCGGATTTCCTGGATGAGATCGATACACAGATTGCGGCCTTCGCGTGCGCCGTCGGTAGCGCCCGCCATCCGCTCGATGATCGGGTCTGGGATGTGCAATCCGGGTACGTGCGTGCGCATCCATTCGGCCGCCTTCGCGGAGCGCAGCGGCCCCACGCCGACCAGAATGAAGATCTTGTCGAGCAGCCCCAGGTCCTCGACCTGGCGCATGAACGCTTTCAATAGCGGTACGTCGTAGCAGTACTGTGTTTGGATGAATTGCGCGCCGGCCGCTACTTTCTTCGCGAGGCGCTGCGCTCGCCAGAGCGCGGGCGGCGTGAACGGATTCTCCGCAGCACCCAACAGCACACGCGGCGCGAACGTGATCTTGCGCCCGCTCAGGAACCGATGCTCGTCGCGCAAAGTGCGCGCGGTTGTGAGCAGTGTCATGGAATCGAGATCGAAGACGGGCAGGGCCTGCGGATGATCGCCGGCATTCACGCCGTCGCCGGTCAGGCAGAGAATGTTGCACACGCCCATCGCCGCGCCGCCGAGGATGTCGCCCTGGATGGCGATCCGGTTCTTGTCGCGACAGGATATCTGCATGATCGGCGCATAGCCGACGCGGGTGAGCAGAGCGCAGACGGCAAGGCTGGACATGTGACAGTTGGCGCCGCTGCCGTCGGTCGCGTTGATGGCGTCAACATAACCGTGGAACACGCGGGCACGCCGATAGACATCTTCGGGATCGGCGGAGTCGGGCGGTGCTAGCTCGCTGGTGACCGCGAACTGTCCGGCCCGCAACACGCGCTCGAAACGTCCCGGGGAGGTGTGCCCTGGGAGGATCGGCAGCGGGTAGCCTGGAACCGGTTCGTCCTCGAACTTCATTCGGGCTCCCCGGCGCGCTCGCGCGCCACTCGTAGCCAGGAGGATCGCCCTTGCAGGCGTCGGTCCACGGCGGCCTGCACGTTGCTCAGTGCATCCGCGCCGCCCGGAATACGCTCGCTTCCCGCGACCGCCTGTACCCAGACACACTTCATCTCGGGACGCACTTCGCAACACCCGTTCGCGCGCACACCACCGCAGGGACCGTTTCGCAGGTTCTTCGGACAGTTCATGGGGCACGACATGCCGGTCGAGCTCAGGACGCACTGTCCACACATCTTGCAGTCGAAGAGCAGGCCCTTTACCGAGCGCTCCAACACGGCGACCGGACGCTCCAGCCGCCGATAGCCGATCAGCTTCAAAACCGGATGTAACGCCGTGAGAGTCGCCTCGAAGCCGCGATAGAAGGCGTTTAGCCCGCGAGCGTGTCGGACCGACCACTGCCGCACGGCGTACATCACGCACCTGCCGAGTCGGAGGATCCTCCGGACGTCCCCGCGCTCGCGTCCAGCCCTTTTGACCGGATCAGCCTCTCGAGGTCCTCATCGGTGTAGCGAGCCTCTAGCCGGGCGGCCTCCGTGGCCACTTCGGCTTGAATGTCGTCACTACAGGGCCGCGGATCGCTGCGCTTCCAATCGGCAAGGTAGGCATCGGAGCTGCCTTTGCCCGCGCGCATGGCGGCCCGGTCGACGGCTTCCTGGAAACGGGGTGATAACTGCACTTTCGCGGTCTCACGGCCGCGTTTGACGACGACCTGTGCCGGAATATCCCGCCAGGAGATGATGATCAGGCTTGCCATACCAGCGGGCCCTCAACTCGCGGCGAGCGCGTTCAAGCGCTCGCCCAACTCGCCATATCCGGTGAAGCGATGCTCGAATGCGAAGCCCATCCGCTCTGCGATCTGTTTCGCCCGCTCGACGGCGGAGGGCACGCGGGTCTGCGCGAGATACACGAGCTTGCGATAGTGTCGGAAGTAGTCCTGCGTCAGTTCCGGGTGCCGATCCAACCCCAACCCGCGAATGACCAGCCGCTCGAAATGACGCAGCAGGAAATCCGTCAGGTAGAACGTCCCGGGCTCAGCCTCGCAGAGCTCCTCGAAGACTCGCGCACCCGCCAGGAACTGGTAGCAATGTGCACCTGGGATTCGCTCCACGCCTTCCGCTTCGAGCACGGCGTCGAGCTGCCCGGCCGTGCCGCATTCGCCGTAGGCAACAAAGATCGTGCGATAGCGGTCACGCTGGGCGCGGATTTCATCGCGGACCGCCGGCGCGATGCGTTCCGGCCGATTGTGCAGCTCAGCCGGCAAACAACGCACGTCCAGTGCCGTCCACTGGTTCATACGGCGCAGTGCTGCGATTTCGCGGGCGAGTGCCCCGCAGGCGATGACCAGAATGCCGCGATGGGTCTCCATGGGCATTCGCCGACCGCCTCAGGCGACGCGCGCGGCGCGGCGGGCGGCCAACAGGCTCTTGGCAGTCTCCACTGCAATGGCAGCATCGCGACAGTAGGCGTCCGCGCCAACGGCCTTGCCGAATTCCTCGTTCAGCGGTGCTCCGCCGACCAACACGATGTAGTCGTTGCGGATTCCCTGCTCCTGCATCTTGTCGATCACCACTTTCATGTAGGGCATGGTGGTGGTGAGCAACGCGGACATGCCGAGGATGTCAGGCTTGTGCTGCTCGAGTGCCGCCAGGTATTTCTCGACCGGGTTGTTGATGCCCAGGTCGATGACCTCGAAGCCGGCCCCTTCGAGCATCATGGACACGAGGTTCTTGCCGATGTCGTGGATGTCGCCCTTCACCGTGCCGATGACAACCTTGCCGATCGGCTCGACGCCGGTCTCGGCGAGCAGGGGACGCAGGATCTCCATCCCGCCTTTCATGGAGTTGGCGGCGAGCAGCACCTCGGGCACGAACAGAATGCCGTCGCGGAAATCGATTCCGACAATGCGCATGCCTTCGACGAGCGCGTCGTTCAGCACTCTCTCGGCGCCCCAACCGCGTTCCAGAAAGATGTGCGTCGCCTCTTCGACCTCGCTCTTCAAGCCGTTATACAGGTCGTCGTGGACCTGCTCGGTGAGCTCCTGATCGTTCAGGTCGCGTAGGTTGAACTCGGCCTGCTCTGCCATGCTCGGTCTCCGCCCTGGGTAGCCTCTATGGTAAGTGAGGTGGGTCGGACACAAGGGCTCCTTTCGCGACCACGGCATGCCCGCGGGCGACATGCCGGGAGCCTTATGTAAGGCGGGACCGGGTTTGGCGCTCGGCGCTGGGCGGATATCCGAACAGGGCGTGGTAGCACTTGGAGAAGTGTGTCGTCGACCGGAAACCGCACGCCGCCGTGATGTCGATAATCGGCATGGGGGTATGCAGCAGGAGGTCGCGCGCGCGGCGCAGCCGCATGTGCAGGTAGTACCGTTGCGGCACGGTGTTGAGATGGCGTTTGAAGAGCCGCTCGATCTGGCGCCGGGACAGCTCGGTGGCGGCCGCGATCTCATCGAGTGAGAGCGGCTGCTCGATGTTCTCTTCCATGAGCCGGGCGGCATGGAGCAGCGTCTCGTGGCCGACGCCGAGCTGGGCGCGCAGCGGCACATACTGCCGGTCGCGGTCGTTACGGATGCGATCCACGATGAACTGCTCAGAAATGAGCTGTGCGATCCGCATGCCCAATGTCGTCTTGACCAGGTGCAGCATCAAGTCCAGCGGCGCGATCCCGCCGGAGCAGGTGAAACGGTCACGGTCGATGGTGAAGAGCTGGTTACTCAGCAAAATGCGCGGGAATTCCTCGCGCAGGGCCGGTAGGTTCTCCCAGTGAATCGTCGCCCGGTATTGGTCGAGCAGACCTGCTTTCGCGAGCGCATATCCGCCGGTGCACAACGCGCCCAGCGGTATGCGGCGCTCCGCGAGCCGCCGCAAGGAAGACAGGACTTTTGGGGTGGCGCCGGCTTGTACGTCCACGCCGCCGCACACGAAGAGGATATCGACCGAGCCGACCTTTTCCAGGGGCAACGTCGGCGCGAGCTGGAGGCCGTTACTGGCCGGTGTCGGCTGGCCATCGATACTGACGATAGACCAGTCATACACCGTCTCGCCCGTGACCAGGTTGGCCATGCGCAACGTCTCGACTGCACTGGAGAGTGCGATCATCGAGTAGCGCGGCAGGGTCAGGAAGGCGAACTGGCTCTTGGGCAATCCCACGCGGGTGATATTAGCGGATCCTGCCTAAATGCGACATTTGGTGTCGGTCCGGGGCGGGGCGCCTGGCCTCGCCGGGCGCAGGGGTGCGTCGCGGGCGGTGGACGCGCAAGGCAGTGCGTGTCTCGGCGAGCGGCGCCGTTGATGGCACGGCGCCGCTTTCGACTATTACGCGCGCAGGTCTTTGTTATCCGGGTCGTAGGGCGATTCTTGCACTACAGTGGCCTTCTTGCGCTCACCCAGGATTTCGATTTCGAGCTCGGTGCCCACGGCGGCGAATTCCGCCTTGGCGTAGCCGATCGCCAGGCTCTTGCGCAGGGTGTGACCGTAGTAGCCGGACGTGGCCCGTCCGACGATCTTGCCGCCTTTGTCGAACAGCGGCTCGTTGCCGAGTGGGTCGGCATCGGTGACGCCGTGCACTTCGAGGGTCACGAACTTGTTCGGCACGCCGCTGGCGAGTTGCTTCTCGAGTGCGTCCTTACCGATGAAGGCGCCTTTCTTCAAGCGCACGAAGCGGTCGAGGCCAGTCTCGAACGGCGTGTAATCCGGGGTCATGTCGCTGCCCCACATCCGGTACGACTTCTCCATTCGCAGCGATTCCATCGCGCGCATTCCGACCATCCCGATGCCGTATTCCTTGCCAGCTTCGAACAGTGCGTCGAACAGGCCATGCGCGTACTCGATGGGAAAATGCAGCTCCCACCCAAGCGCGCCGACAAAGTTTACGCGCAGAGCGTACACATCGACGGCGAGTCCGACCTCGATCGTCTGGCTCGTCAACCACGGGAACGAGTCGTTGTCGAGCGGGGCGTCAGTCAACTTCGCGAGCAGGTCACGTGACTTCGGGCCCGCCACGACGAAACAGCCGCGCGATGTCGTGATGTTGCGCATGGCGACCGACCCGTCTTTCGGCAGGGCGGCGCGCAGGTAGTCGGCGTCGTAACGCTCGGCGGCTCCCGCACTGACCACGTAAAAGTGCTGGTCGGCGATCTTGGTGATCGTGAATTCCGAACGAATGCCGCCGCGGCGTGTGAGCGCGTGGCATAGCGCGATTCGACCGATCTTCGTCGGCACCTTGTTGGCCACGAGTCCGTCGAGCCACGCCTCAGCGCCGGGACCCGTGACTTCGTGCTTGGTGAAGGGGGTGAGATCGATCACTCCTACATGCTCGCGCATGCGTCGGCACTCGTTGCCAACATGCTCGAAGTAGTTGGTGCGGCGGAAGCTCCAGTTATCCTTGCGCTCGACACCGGGGGGCGCGAACCAGTTGGCGCGCTCCCAACCGTAACGCTGGCCCCACACGGCACCCATGCGATCGATCTTGTCGTAGACCGGGCTCGTTTTCGCGGGCCGGGCGTCGGGACGCTCTTCGTCGGGAAAGTGAATGACGAAGACGTTCCGGTATGTTTCTTCGTTCTTTTTGACGACGTAGCGTTTGCTCGTGTAGTCGCCATACCGCCGCGGGTCGACGGCCAACATGTCAATACCGGGCTCGCCTTCGACGATCCACTCCGCGAGCTGCCAACCGGAACCGCCCGCTGCGGTGATACCGAAGCTGTGTCCCTCGTTGAGCCACACGTTGGGCAGGTTCCACGCGGGGCCGATGAGAGGGCTGCCATCCGGGGTATACGAGATCGGTCCGTTGACAATGTCCTTGATGCCGCAGTTTTCCAGTGACGGAACGCGACGCTGCGCGGCCTCCACGTGCGGCAGGAGGCGCTCGAGATCGCCCGGGAAGAGGCTCCGACCGAACCAGTCGGGAACTCCGTCCGCGAAGCGGGCCGGCGCGCCTTTTTCGTAGGGGCCGAGAATCCAGCCCATGCGCTCCTCGCGGAGGTAGTAGGACTTGTCGGATTCGCGGAGCACGGCGAGCTCGCGGCCACCCGCCTGCCGGTATGCTTTCAGCTCCGGTGATTCGTCGTACACGATGTACTGGTGTTCGACGGGGATCGCCGGGACATTCAGCCCGAGCATGCGGCCGGTCTGCCGCGCGTAGTTGCCGGTAGCGCAGACGATGTGCTCGGCGGTGAGGTCGCCTTTGTTGGTGCGGATCTTCCATTCGCCCGAGGCGGTTCGCTCGAAGCCCAACACCTCGGTCTGCTCGTAGATTTCGGCGCCTGCGCTGCGGGCTCCTTTGCGGAGCGCCATCGTCAGGTCCGCCGGCGCGATGTGGCCGTCATCGGGGTGATACAGGGCGCCCACAATGGCGGGAGTCTCGACGCTGCCGCCGATCTCGGCCAGCGGCCACAACTCTTTCACCTGCGCGGGGCTGATCACTTCGAACGGCACACCGATCGTGTTGGCTGTTCCGCAGTACTTCTGGTACTCATCCATGCGCTCTTTGCAGGTTGCGAGGCGCAGGTTGCCAGTGACGTGGAAGCTCACATCCTGGCCGGTTTCCTGGGGCAGGCGCTTGTAGAGGTCGACCGAGTACTTGTGGAGTTGGCCTACCGTGTAGCTCATGTTGAAGAGCGGCAGGAGTCCGGCGGCATGCCAGGTGGAGCCCGCCGTCAGTTCCGTGCGCTCGAGCAACGCGACGTCGGTCCAGCCTTTCTTCGTCAGATGGTAGAGCGTGCTGACGCCAACAACGCCACCGCCGATAACCACGACCCGAAAATGCGTTTTCATATTTAGCTCTCCAAATTCGGTGTCAGAACGGCGACTTCTCGCGCGACCTCGGCCAGAAATTCCGTGACATAGCTGGCGAACGAGCGCCACACCTCGACGTGGAACACGTCGGTGCTCGTGCGCCAAAGGACTATTTCAGCTTTCGCGAAGACGGTGCGCGTACACATTCCAACGGGGAAGGCGCTCAGATCCAGGTCGAGCGGGCAGCCGGCGTTTAGTACGCCTGCCGCGTGAGGGCCGCTGACTTCCAATGCGATTTGCCGGTGGCTGACGTCCACGAGGGAGTGAGGGAGCTCGCGCAGCGCTGGGGTTAGCGTCGCGGCAAGGTCGGCGCTCTCGGGAGCAAGGAGCAACTGTTCGTCGGGGCCGAGCCAGAGGGCGGCGGCTTGGCTGTCGTTCACCGCGGCCCGGCAGGCCACTTCGGAGATGTTGAGGCCGAGTGCGTTGCCTGCGGCAGTCATGACTTGCGGGCCGCCGCGCAGGATATAGCGGGTGGCGGGGGCCAGCGGACGGACCAAGGCGCTGGCAGTGATGCGGGCGGCTTGCCTGAGGGCGGCGTTGGCGGTGTTAGCCATTGAGGCGCGCTCCCTCGGGGTCGTAGAACACGGGCGATGTGACCTTTACCGCGAGGTCGACGCCACTTGCGGTCGGTACATAAAGGGTCTCGCCCATCTTCGCGCGGCCACCCGCGACGAGGGCGAGGGCAATCGATCGGCCCAGCACGGCGCTGTGATAGGAGGACGTGACGTGTCCGATGGGTCGCACTGGCGGCTTTTGCCCGGAACTCGCCATGACCTGCGACCCCTCGTCGAGCACAGTCTGCGGGTCCGCTGTGGACAGGCCGACGAGTTGCTTGCGATTTTCCGCCATCATGGAGGGCCGTTGCAGCGAGCGCTTTCCGACGAAGTCGGGTTTGGTCTTGCCGATCGCCCAACCGAGGCCGGCGTCGTCCGGCGTTACGGTCCCGTCCGTCTCCTGGCCGACGATGATGTAACCTTTTTCGGCGCGCAGCACGTGCATGGCTTCGGTGCCGTACGGAGTGATGTCGTATTGCTGGCCGGCGGCGTAGATCGCTTCCCATACGGCCTGGCCGAAGTCCGCGGGTACGTTGACCTCAAAGCCCAATTCGCCGGTGAAGCTCACACGGAACAGCAACATTGATACGCCGCAGATCTTTCCGCGCGCAACACTCATGTGAGGCATCGCCGCGGCGGACATATCGACGCCTTCCACGAGCTTTTCGAGAACGCGGCGTGAGTTTGGGCCCTGTACGGCGATGACGGACCACTGCTCGCTGATCGAGGTGAGCCAGACGCTCAGGTCGGGCCATTCCGTCTGCAGGTAGTCCTCCATCAAACGAAGGACGCCAGCGGCACCGCCGGTTGTCGTCGTGACGTGGAAGCGATCCTCGGCGGTTCGCGCGACCACGCCGTCGTCGTAGACAAAGCCGTCGTCACGCAGGAGCACGCCGTAGCGGGAGCGGCCGACCGCGAGGCTTGTCCAACCGTTGACATACATTCGGTTCATGAACGTGACGGCGTCTTTGCCGACCACTTCGATCTTGCCGAGGGTCGACGCGTCGAAAATACCGCAGCTCTTGCGGACAGCCACGCACTCGCGGTCGACGGCGGTGTGCATGTCTTCCAGCTTGCCGGATACCACGCGAGGGAAGTAGCGGGCGCGCTTCCAGAGACCGACGTCCTCGAACACCGCACCGTGGCGGGTTGCCCAGTCGTGCGTTGGCGTACGGCGAATTGGATCGAACAGCGAGTTCCGTGCGAAGCCGGCGAAGCTGGCGAACGACACGGGGGTGTAAGGCATGCGGAACGTGGTGAGCCCAAC
>DATBCZ010000457.1:0-11240 GCA_036270175.1 Steroidobacteraceae bacterium
CGAGGAAACGCAATGCGATGCGGGCGGACTGTACGTTCTCATTGCCCTGATGATCTGCTATGCAGCCGCGCGTATCGGTTCCCCCCACGGAGCTGCCGAGCTTGATCGGCAACTGACCCGGAATTCCGGTGCCGCCTGAACCCAGGCTGCCGGCGCCGTTGACGCACTCGTAGTCGAGCACGTCCACATAACCGTCGTGGCGCTTGGCAGAGAAAGAGACACGCGCGAACAGCTTGTCGGGCACCACGGAAATGTCGTATGCGCCGCGGAAGTCACGGCGGTTGAAGTCTCCGAGGCCGACGTCAACGTATCCGCGGCCGTCGCCGGTGGGTGCTTTCGAGATGAGGCTTACCGTGCCGCCGACGGCGTTCTTGCCGAACAACGTGCCCTGCGGGCCGCGCAAAACTTCGACGCGATCGAGATCGAGAAGATCCAGGATCGCGCCCTGCGGTCGGCCGAGGTACACCCCATCGATGTAGATGGGAACGCCAGGCTCAAATGACAGCGAGTTATCGGAAAGCCCGACACCACGGATACTGGCGGCAATGGTCGCGCCCCAACCCGCCCCCAGGGGGTTGATGACCGCATTCGGCACGAACGCGGCAAGGTTGGTCACGTCTGTTTCGCCACGCGCGGCCAGGGTGTCACCCGTTACGGCGGTAATAGCGAGCGGCGTCTCCTGCAGCTTCTCGGCCCTGAAGCGCGCAGTGACCGTCACCTCCTCGAGTTGTCCCTCTGCTGGCGCAGTTGCTGCCGCGGCGGACTGCTGCGGCCCCGTGGTCTGGGCCATGGCCGGCCCTGCCCCCAAACCGAGGCACACAGCCAGCACCGGGAGTGCCAGCGGACGACCAATTGATGCTAAAAGACTACAAGACAGCGACACCGGTGCGCGCATCGCACACAAAGATAGAGTCATGGCCGATATTCCCCCTCATAGCAGAAAGGCGGCCCGTCAGTCGATTGGCACAATGGTACTGAGATATCATCGCCCCACTCCCCTGATGAACCGTGGTTCGATTCCCCTGATCTCGCGCGCCGGTGAGGGCTTATGTGTTGTCTGCCCAACACCGGTTCGAAAAACGTTAGCACCCTGCGCGCCTTAACAGAACGTATCAAAATGCGCGATCAGCTTTCTCGGTTAGCGAAGCGGCTGTGTCAGCTAGGAGGTAGGCCATCAACACCATCCTGAACATCAACGCGTTCCTGGTGGTGGCCCGACTCGGGAGTTTCTCCGCGGCCGCTCGTGAGCTCGACGTGGCGCCTTCGGTCGTTACGAAGCGGATTACGCGCCTGGAAGAGCGTGTGCACACCCGGCTCATCGTCCGCTCGACGCGCGGATTGACGCTCACTCCAGCCGGAGAACGCCTGCTTCCGCGCTTCCTGCGCGTGGTCGCCGAACTGGATGAGCTTCTCATCGAACCGTCCGCCTCTTCCGAGGGGGAAATCGATGGGCATGTGCGCATCAAGGGCCCGACGACCATCACTTCGCTGTACCTCGGCGCCCTGTTCGGTGAATTTCAGGTCAACAATCCGCGCGTGACGCTGGAAGTCGTGTTGATGGATCGGTCGGTCAATCCGCTGGAGGAAAACTACGACCTGGTCGTGGGTGCGCGCGCGGCCTCATACCCTAACGTGGTCGATATTCCCCTGTGCACCTACCCGCAGACACTCTGCTGCGCCCCGGCCTATTTGCGCACCAAGCCCGAGCCCCGGCATCCGGGCGAACTCATCGATCATGACTGCCTGACTACCGTGTTGTTCGGGACGACATGGCCCTTCGAGACTCCGCGAGGGGCGGTGAGTGTTGAGGTACGGTCGCGCTTTCATGCGAATGACGGGCGCGTGATCTTGGAAGGTGTTCGACGCGGACTCGGAGTTGCAATCCTGCCGCGTTACCTGGTTGAAGCGGACTTGAAGAGCGGCCGGCTGGTGCCGGTACTCGATGCGTTCCCGCTCGCGACCTATTGGCTGAAGGCGCTGGTGCCGCGAATCAAGATGGATCGACCCGCGGTGCGGGAGTTGGTGGCGTTCCTGAAGGCGCGGACCCAGTCGGCACCGCCCTGGCAGGTTTAGACGAGCGCGCCTTTCTCAAAACAAGAAGACTGGTCGCTCCCGGGAGCCTGTTCTCGCCCCGATGTGGTGCGACTACCATTACGCGCCAATGGAGGCACAATGAAAAAACCATTGCGCAGCAACTTCGAACCCGGCTCGCCGCGGGAAAGCACCCGGCGCGCGCAGTGGAAAGCGCTCGGGCTCTCCGACGAAGACCTTTTGAAGCCGAAGATCGCGGTGGTAAACAGCTCATCCGAGCTGGCCATCTGCTTCAGCCATCTCGACGGCATCGCGAAGATCGTCAAGGAAGAAGTGCGCGCCGCCGGCGGACTGCCGTTCGAGATCCGAACGGCCGCCCCGAGTGATTTCATCATCGGGGCGGGCTCCTCTGGAGGCTACATCCTCGCCTCGCGCGATCTCATCGTGAATGACATGGAAATCGCCGTCGAAGGCGCCCAGCTGGACGGCATGATCTGCCTCTCCTCCTGCGACAAGACACCGCCGGCACACCTGATGGCCGCGGGACGTTTCAACATCCCGACCATCATAGTGATCGGCGGCTACCAGCCGAGCGGCCACTACAACGGCAAACACGTGGACATCGAGGACGTCTTCCTGGGTTCTGTACAGGCCTCATATGGCCGCCTGTCGAAGGACACGCTCAGAGAGATGAGCAACAACGCCATCCGCGGCCCCGGGGTGTGCTCGGGGATGGCGACCGCCAACTCGATGCACGTCGTCTGCGAGGCGCTCGGCATGTCACTACCCGGAAGCGCCCCCGTTCTCGCCAACAGCCCGAACATGATCGAGAATGCGCGCCGCTCGGGCCGGCGCATTGTCGAGATGGTGCTCGAGGACTTGAAGCCGCGCGATATTCTGACTCGCGGGGCATTTCATAACGCCGTCGCGGCTGTGTTGAGCGTGAGCGGCTCGATAAACTGCATCAAGCACCTGCAGGCCACCGCGGTAGAAGCTGGCGTCGACACCGACATCTTCGCCCTCTTCAACGAGCTCGGCGCGAAGGTTCCAGTATTGAGCGCCGTTCGCCCGAACGGCGACGATACGATCGAAGCGTTCGAGGCGGCGGGCGGCGCGCACGCGTTGTTGAAGCAGCTCGCGCCGCTCCTGGATCAGAGCGCACTCACGGTCACCGGGCGTAGCCTTGGCGTGAATATCGCCGACGCAGTGGTTCATAACCCCGAGGTCATCAGGCCGCTGGACCGGGCGTACTCGGACAAGCAGCCCATCACCGTTCTAAAGGGCTCGCTGGCGCCTGAGAGTGCCATCGTAAAACTCGGGCTGCGCGACTCGGGCAGGAAGTCGCGCTTCAGCGGACCCGCCATAGTGTTCGACAACGGTCCGGAAGCCATGGCGGCCATCTCGCGGGGCGACGTCAAGAGCGGTCACGTTCTCGTTGTCCGCGGGATGGGCCCGAAGGGTGGACCCGCCATGGCGGGACCCGCGTCCGCGGTAGTATTCGCACTCGATGCTGCGGGCCTGCAGAACGAGGTGGCCTTCGTCAGCGACGGGCAATTGTCCGGCTTGTGTAATAAAGGGCTCACGGTGGCCGAGGTTTCGCCCGAGGCGGCGGTCGGCGGCCCACTGTCCCTGGTTGAAAGCGGCGATCGCATCAGCATCGACGTCGACCGGCACGTTCTCGACCTGGAGGTGCCGGCCGAAGAGCTCCTCGAGAGGCGCCGGCGCCGCGGCCCCGCGGTCCTGCCGGAGTCCAGGGGTTACCTCTCCATCTACCAGCGCAGTGTGCAACCGATGTCGACCGGGGCCGTCCTGATCAAGAAATAAAGACTGATCGAGAAGTAGCGAGGCGAATGAATGTCATCTGAATTGATTCCGACACGGACGATCCGCCGCGTCGGCGAACCTACCCTCACCACGATAGAGGCTGACATCTGCGTGCTCGGCGCGGGCATCTCCGGAGTTTCCGCGGCGCTCGAGGCGGCGAAGCTCGGGCGTAAGGTCGTTATCGTCGACGGCGCGCCGGCACTCGGCGGGCAGGCGATCGGCTCGATCATTGGAACTCTCATCGGGCTGTATACCCACGGGCCCGAGGCTTATCAGATCACACACGGCATCGCCGACGAGCTCATCGAGGACATGACCGCCGAAGGCTCGCTGCTGCGCATGCACCGCTCGACCGTCACCTTTCAATACGACGAAGTCCGCCTCGGACGTTGGATGGAGCGCAAGATTCAGGAAGCGGGTGTGCAAGCGGTGGTGGGCGCCGTGCTCACCGATGTCGCATTCGAAAACCGGCGCGTGCGGCACATCGACCTGGCCACGCGGTTTGGAGCTCTCCGGGTAAAGGCCAAAGGTTTTATCGACTCCTCTGGCGATGCCACCCTCTGTTACGAAGCGGGGCTGCCGGTTCGCGAGCCCGAGGCACCCGTGTACGGGTCTCTCAATTTCCTCATCGAGGGGTATGACCTCGAGGCCGTGAAGCATCTCAACATGGAGGAAGTTCGCAAGCGTCTTGCGACCCACGGCGCTCCCTACGGGTTGGTGCGCCACGACGGCTGGCTCATGCACTTCCCCGGCAAAAACTTCATGCTGGCGAACATCAACCACTTCGAGACACCTGTGAATCCGCTCGCCACGGCGACAATGGTGTTCGAGGGCCGCAAGCAGGCGGATGCCATCATCAGTTTCCTGCGTGCCGAATATCCCGACATTTTTTACAACGCCCGTGTGCGTGTCTACGGTAACCCCGGGTTGCGGCAGACGCGTTGGATCGTGGGCTCCCGCCAACTCACGGTCGACGACATTCGCAAGGGTGCGCGTCCCGCGGATGCCGCCGCCCGCTGTGCGTGGTGGGTCGAGCTGCACGACACGAAAGAACTGGTTCACTGGGAACAGTTCCCGAACGATCACGTTTACTACATCCCCCTGAGCTGCATGGTTCCGTCGGATGCGGACAACATCGTGGTCGCCGGGCGGTGTGTGGATGGCGATTCGCACGCATTGTCAGCGATCCGGGTGATGGGCCCCTGCATGGCGATGGGGATGGCGGCCGCGCATGCGCTCGACCTCGCCGGTAACGGTTCGGTACACGACATCGACCTGGCGAGATTCCAGCAGGGTCTCCACGACAACCTGGATCGGAGAGACTGAGGTGGCGATGCAACTCACCGACGCCGAACGAGCCATGCTCGACGGCAGCCAGGGCAAGGCGAAACAGAAAGCCATGGACCTGCTGATCCGTTACGGTGAGGCGCTTGGCGCTGAACGATTTGTGGACACGACCAACGTGGCGGGCGTTCCGGGCTATTACAACCCCATTCTCCTCGACTACTACAAGGTAACCGCCGATGACGCCTACGACGTCATCTACTCCCGGTTCGATCTCGACAGCGATGAGGTTGTGGAGGTACCCCGCATGATGGTGAATTCCTGCGCGCTGCAGGGGGGAGTCGATGCGGAAGGCTGGCAGACTCTCGGCAAGAGCATCGACGTCCTGCGAATGAGTGAGACGAGTGAAGCAGCGTCGGCCGCGCGCGGCATCCGGATTCTGAAGACCTGTACACCCTACCTGGCGGGCAATGTCCCGCTCCAGGGCGAGCACTGCGCCTGGATGGAATCCTCCGCGGTCGTCTATTGCAACTCGGTGTTGGGGGCGCGGACGAATACCGAAGGCCGCGAGAGCACCAGCGCGGCGATGTTGACCGGGAAGATTCCCGACTTCGGCTTTCACCGCGACGAGAATCGCTTCGCCACCGATCACATCAAGGTCGAGGTCGACGTGGCGAGCCTGATGGACTGGGGGATGCTGGGCTATTTTATCGGCGCGGCCGTGGGAGAGCGCATCCCGGTGCTGACGGGCCGCTTCGCACGCCCGGAACTCATCCACCACAAACATTTCGGGGCGGCTGCGGCCTCATCGGGCGGCGTCGAGATGTATCACCTCGTCGGCGTTACGCCGGAAGCGGCGACCCTGGAAAAGGCGCTCGGTGCGCGTCCCCCGCTGGCAGTCATCCCCTATGGTAAAGCGGAACAGCAGCGTACCTACGATGAGCTCAACTCCAAGGCGAGCGATGCCAACGTGGATTTCGTGATGCTCGGCTGTCCGCACGCAGCGCTCGAGCAGTTCCGGCAAATCGCGAGCCTCCTGGAGGGCAAAAGGATCAGCACCAACTGCAATCTCTGGATCTTCACCTCGCGCGCGGTCAAGGGTGAGGCGGACGCGTTGGGTTATACGAAAGTCATTCGTGCCGCGGGCGGCGCCGTGTTGACCGACACCTGTTCCTCCATCGCGCAGGCGATACCGCCGGGCACGAAGGTGGCGGCCCTGGATTCCGCCAAACAAACTCACTATCTGCCGGCGATCATGGGGATCCAGGCCTGGTTCGGCTCGACGGCGGACTGTATCGACGCCGCGCTCACGGGGCGTTGGAATGGAAGAAGGCCATGAGTGCCACAGTAGTGAATGAACCGCAAACCATCACGTTGCACGGCCGTAAAGTCGTCGGTGGCTACGCCGAAGGCGAGGCGCTGGTCACGAACGACACGATTTCCGGCTGGGGTGGTATCAACCCCGTGACCGGCACCGTGATCGAGACCCGGCACGAGTTGCGGGGGCAAACCTTCAAAGACAAGATCCTGGTATTTCCCGGAGCGAAGGGCTCCTCGGGATGGTCGGTCGCCTTCCACCTGACACGACTCACCGGAACAGCACCCAAGGCGCTGGTGTTCAATGAGATGACCACGAAGATCGCCCTCGGCGCGGTGGTCATGCGCGTTCCGGCGGTCACTGACTTCGACCAGGATCCGCTGCAGGTCATCGAGACCGGCGACTGGGTGACCGTGGATGGGGATCGGGGCATTGTGGAAATTCGGCGGCCGGCGAACCGGCGGCCCGGGTCACGCGGCTGAGCCAGGCCCCTACGCGGGCCGCCGGTAGGCCGGACCCCCTCTACTGAATCTGGATCTGATCGAGCAGCCTTGCGGTCTGGCGCGAGAGAATGCCGGCGAATAGCGGCTGGAGTTGGCTGTAGTACGGCGTGGGAATCTCTTTGATGTTCGCGGGCGTCACGAAGTTGGTCCATACGAGCGCGTAATTGCCGCCCCACTCGCGCGCGTGCAGCACCGGTCCCTCCGGAGACGGAGCGATCAACAGCAACTCGGTCATGCTGAAAAGCGTCGGCTTGCCATCTGGCGAACCCGCGTCGCCGGTGATGAAGCCCCAGCCGCGCACGTATTCGGGTAACTCCTTGCGCCGGGTGGAGCCGGCATGCACCCCGTTGTTGAGACCGGGAGCGAGCGCGATGACGGCATCGACGTGTTCGGCGTCTCCCAGGTGCTTGAACGGCAGCACGCACTCCTTGGGCAGACTGCGCGCGAAGTTGCCATTCAAAAAGCAACTCTCGCGACTGCGATCGAGCTCGTCAGTGACGCTCAGCGGCACCAGGACGAGGCCCATCTGGGCCGCACGGTCTTTGAGAGCATCCGTGAGCATGTTGGAGACGGTCCAGCCGACCGGCTCGGTGTGAAGCGCGGTGTCCTTGATCGACTTCGCCGCGTGAAAATGAGTTACCTCGGGGTCAAGCAGACTAATGACGCCGACGCGCGCACCCCTGGCAAGCGTCAAAGGAGCAGCGTCCTTGGCGGCCAGTGGCGCACTCAGCGCCAGCAACAAGGCCAACCAGGCCCTCCAGACTCTTCCCATAGCTCGTGTGCCGCATTGTATCCCTAACGCGACGAAGTTTAACGCGGGCGCACATCCACTAGATAGTCCAACGACCTGCCCCTTTCTCGAGCGTCGCGAAAACGAGACCCAGTGCTCACCTGAACACCGCCGCACGGCGCGCCGGCAAGGAATTGCCGCCCCGGTGTCCACACCGGGGTGGTCGGCCGCAAATCCGCTCGACGACATCCGCAAATTGGGCGGTCGTTCAAGTTTTCCGCGGCGCAGTCGTTATGAAATGTCAACATGTCCCGTTTGACACAACACATGCCCGCGGTCGCGGGCTACCGCGAGCGGCTGGCTACGCTACAGGGCGCGTGGGACAGCCTCGCGTTGCTGTCTCATCTGAGCGAAGACGGAACCAATCTCACCGGCACCCGGCATGCTTTCGAGGCGCTGGCGGGCGATCTGGTCACCCACCTCGCCGCGGAAACGCATAAGAAGGCGCTCCTGGCCGCACGCGCCCGCGCGCAGGTGGTCATCGATATCCTGGTCCGGAATCTCTTCGAGCGGACGGCCGACATCGGCTTCCTGGCGGCGGATGCCAGCATCCGCCGCTTCGTGGAGGAGGAACGTTCGGTCGCTTCAGCGGCCCGTTCTCTGCAACGTCGGCTTGGAGAGTACGTTGCGAAGTACTCTGTCTATCACAACGTCATAGTGATCTCGGCCGAAGGCGAAGTTCTCACGCAGCTCGAGAATGGCAGCGCGCCGCCTAAAACGCTGGACCCGTTGGTGGCGAGCACGCTCGCGAGCGATCGGACCTACGTGGAAACCTGTCGGCGGAGCGACCTCGTCCCCGAGGCGCGCCGTGCCCTCATCTATTCCTACCGTATCGCCTCGGACCGCCAGGCGGCCTGTGTCCTGTGTCTCTGTTTCCGGCTCGAAGATGAGTGCGACGGGATCTTCGCCAAGCTCCGCTCGCCAACCGACTGGACCGTACTCTCTCTATTGGATGCCGATGACGAAGTGATTGCGACCAGCGATCCCTACCAGTTGCCGATCGGCGCAAGGGTGCCGCCGGGCAATGGCGAGACCGGCGATATCATTCGTTTTGCGGGACGCGAGTTTCTGGCAGTGACCCGCACGGCGCAGGCTTACCAGGGCTACTCCGGTCCGCAATGGCGTGGACACGTGATGGTGCCGCTCGATCGCGCGTTCGAGGCGGATGAGCGCGCCGCCGGTTTGGGTTGCACTTCGGAAGTCCTGACGGACCTGCGGGCAAGTGCCGCCACATTCTCCACCGCGCTCAGGGAGATTCCCCGCCAGGCCGACGCGGTTCAGCGCGATCTCAATCGTTCCGTCTGGAACGGCAGTGTCCGCTTGTCGTTGGCCGATGCCGGCAATGGAGCCTTCGCCAAGGCCCTGTTGCGTGAGATCAGCAACATGGGCCGCAAGACGAAGGATGTCTTCGAGCACTCCATCGAGGAGTTGCACGAGACCATCGTGTCCTCCGTCCTCCACGATAGCCAGTTCATGGCGTCGCTCGCCAGCGAACTGATGGCGAGAAGTCTTTACGAGCGCGCCAACGACTGCCGTTGGTGGGCGTTGGATGCCACGCTCATCGGTCGTCTCACCGCTGCGGAGGGTTGTGACGACGAGGCAGCGACTCGCGTTCTGCGCCGGATCAACGGTCTGTACACGGCGTACCATTGCATAGTCCTTCTGGACGCCGAACGCCGCGTCATCGCGACGTCGCGCAGTGAATATGAGCATCTGCTGGGCACCCCCATCGATGCGCCATGGGCGGCGCGGACGCTCTCCCTCACCGGTGCGCAGGATTACAGCGTGTCGGGATTCGAACCCAGTGCGCTTTACAACGGTCGGCCGACCTGGATCTTCGCGGCCGCTGTGCGCGCTCCGCAGGGAGGCGTCATCGGTGCGGTCGCAGTGATATTCGATACGGCGCCGCAGCTCACCGCGATGTTGCAAGACTCGCTGCCGCGCGACGAGCGGGGCAATCCATTGCCCGGTTGCATTGCGATGTTCCTCGATCGCGAACTGCGGGTCATCGCCAGCAACACCGCGTTCGATGCGGACGAGTTGGGCCTCGGGTGGATCCGCGAAGCCGCCCGATCCGGCGCGGCCCGGGTGGTCAGGGTTGGGGACGCCTACCACGCCATCGGTACGAAGCGCGATACAGGGTACCGCGAATATCCTGGAGTGGATGGACACGCGGTGGTGCTCATCCCGATAGGCAAAGTGGAGCTGCAACGCAGAGTAACTCGAGGCGAGCTGCCACAACGCGCCTCCACGAGGTCGGAAAGCGGCAAACAGGACATCCTCGAGTTCGCAACCTTCGCCGCCGGAGATAGCTGGTACGCATTACCCACCGCGAATGTCATCGAGGCAGTCGATCCGCGCGCGCTTCAGACACTACCGACGGCCGAGCAGTGGTGCGCAGGCTTTCTAATGTTCGCGGGTGAGCCTATCGCGGTAGCGGATCTGACCCGGGTCCTCGGCGGCCGCGCGCTGGAAAAGGACAGAATGGTCGTGGTCATCCGCGTGCCGGGCCGAGTGCAACCGCTCGGTCTGCTCGTCGAGGTGTTGGGAGACGTTTCCGAGGTTCCGACGGACCGACTGCTCCCGATCGACGGTTCGAGCGATCAGCTGGCCACCTTGGCCATCGAGCCGGCGGATCCTAACGCGCCCCTGGTGATGATCCTCAGTCCTGAGCGCCTGGCGACACTGTTTTACGGCGTCTCGCAACCCGCCGCGGCAGCTCTGACAGCCTGACATCCCCGCCGAGCGACGATATGTCGCATAGTGCCGACGCTCCTCCAGCAAATTGCGCTGCACAACTGAAGCGGCCTACGCTCTAACGTGTTCTACCCGCATTGCACGTGTATCGTGCATGCTGCAACAGGATTATTCTCCGCAGCTAGGCCGGTCAAGGGGAGTGACACAACGCATGAGCTCCAGTCGGAAGGTTGTTTCAGCGCGTATCAGGGATGTAGAGCTCAAGCTCCCCGAAGACTCCGCGCAGCGCCACCCTGAGGAAAAACCCGCCACTCGCGGCGAGATGGCGCGCCGCTTCCGGGAGTTCGATTGGTCGGCAACGCCTCTCGGCCCGGTTGAGTTCTGGCCCGAGAGTTGGCGGCATGCCGTGCAGATCATTCTCGATTCGAGCTTTCCCACCGCGCTCGCCATCGGCCGGGAGCACCTGATCTACTTCTACAACGACGCGTTCATTCCGCTCGCGGGCGCCTCCCGACACCCTGCCGCGCTCGGACTGCCGGTACCGGTGGCCTGGAAGGAAATCTGGAACGAGATCCTGTTACCGCGCTTCACTCACACTCTGACCACCGGAGAACCGACAGGCGAAGCCGATCTGCTGATGCCCCTCGAGCGCAGCGGCTACCTGGAAGAAACCTACCTCACCTTCTCGTTCGCCGCTCTCCGCGACGACAAGAACCAACCGAACGGCATTTTCTGCACGGCCATTGAGAACACGGCACGCGTCATCGCCGAGCGGCAGATCAATTGCCTGCGG
>DATBCZ010000458.1:0-7050 GCA_036270175.1 Steroidobacteraceae bacterium
GTACCGGGGTCACGGGATCGGACTACTACCTTCAACCTACTGTGACGATGCACTCGCGAGCGGTGCACTCATACGGCTGTTACCGAAATGGGCTTCCGCGCAAATCCCCGTTTTCGCCATCTACTCGAATCGGAAATTCCTACCTTTGAGATTGCAGGCCTTCCTGGAGGCGCTGGCGGCCTGGAAGAGTCCGCTGTGGCTCAGGGAATGAGGGGCCGCGCGGTTGCCAGCACCATGCGCGTCGTCGAGACCTTGCAGGATGTTGGGCTTCCGAGTGGCACGATCGGAGTCATGTCCTCCGGGCAGGGCAGCATCGCCAACAACGAGAACGGAAACCATGAGGTCTATCGTGGCAGCAAGGCAGCGCTCAACATGTTCATGCGCAGCTTCGCCGCCCGCCACGCCGATGATCCGCGGACTCTGCTACTCATGGCTCCGGGCTGGGTGCGGACGGATATGGGCGGCCCCCAAGCGCGTCTGAGCATCGACGAGAGCATACCGAACCTCGTGAATACAATAGACGCGCAGGCCGGAAAAGCGGATCTTCAGTATCTGGATTACCTCGGCCGCAAGGTTCCCTGGTGAGGGGAGATCGCGCGGTAACCTCGCCTTGTCCTTCCCCGTGCCCTGGTGCATCCTTCGCACCGTGATCGCCGAAGCCAACAACAAGCCCACGCCCCGCGAGGCGATGATCGGCGAGCTCGACCGGCGGTTTCGTCTCCCGCTCAAAGCCTACTTCCGGCGCCGCGTCACCAGTGCCGCCGAGGCCGAGGACCTCACGCAAGACGTCTTCGAGCGCATCCTGAAAGTCCTCAGCCATGAACCCATCGAGAACGCCGAGGCACTCGTATTTCGAATAGCGGTAAACCTGCTGCGCGACCGGGCGCGCCGGAACACGACTCATGGTGCGGAACAGCCGCTGACATCGGAGAATATTGTCGACTTTGCCGATGCGCTCACTGTGGATTTGTCTCCCGAGCGCGTCGTACTAGGGCAGAGAGACCTCGCTGACGTCGTCGCCGCCCTGCAGGAGTTGAGCGAGCGGACGCGGGCGATATTTTACCTCTATCGGCTGGAGAATTTGAAAATTCGCGAGATCGCCACCGTTTACGGCATCTCGGCGAGTGCCGTGGAAAAGCATGTGAGCAAGGCATTGCTCCATCTGATGCGGCGTCAGGACGAGAGATGACACAGCCTTACGAACAAGGGCCCGACTCTACCGACCCTACCGACCACCTTACCCAGGCAACCGCCTGGTTCGTACGGCTTCGTTCCGAAGAGGCCGAGGTGGATGACCTCACTCAATTTCAACGTTGGCTCGAAGAGAGCCCGGACAACGCGACGGCGTACTCGAAAGTGCGGGAAAGCTGGGCCGTAATGGGCGAGTACGCGTCGACGCCCGAAATCATTCTGGGTCGCCGGGATGCACTCGAGAATGCACGCCGCGCGGGCAGCCGCCGCTGGCGTTCCGCGAAACCACGCTGGATGAGGCCCGCAATCGCTGCGGCCTGTGCCGCTATTGTCCTGGCATCGGTCATCGGATTGTGGCAGCGAGCCCATGCAGGCCTCTATTCAACCGGGGTCGGCGAGCGCCGGACACTGACCCTCGCCGATGGGTCCGTTGTAACACTGGATGCCCGCAGCCGCATCCAGGTGAAGTACGGGAACAGCGAGCGGTTCATCTATCTCGATCAGGGGCAGGCGCGCTTCGATGTCGCAAAGGATCCCTCCCGCCCCTTCCGCGTCAAGGCAGGAAGACAGACCGTCATCGCTCTGGGCACCCAATTCAATGTCGAGCTCGTCGCCCGCAGCGTTCTGGTCACCCTGATCGAAGGACGCGTAGCGGTGATGCCGGACACACCACCACGCGATGCCAGTCCGCAGATCGAACTCGCTGCCGGCGAGGCTCTGCAGGTACACCAGGACGGTAAAACCGTGCGCCTGCCCCGAGTCGACGTCGCCAGGGTGACCGCCTGGCAAAATGGCAAGATGTTTTTTGACGACGAGCCGCTGGCGAGCGCGGCCGAACGCGTCAATCGATACGCCTCCGGGCAGATACAGGTGGATCCTTCCGCGGCGAACATACACATCAGCGGTGTTTTCAACGCGGGCGATGCGCGTGCCTTCATCGAAGCGGTAACCGTCTACTTCCCCGTCAAGGCCGATGAAACACACGGCACGACGGTGCGGCTCAGTGCTCGTGACTAGGAGAACGGCTCATTTGAACCTGTCTCCTAAAAAAACACCCCCTGCTACTGTGGGTTTTGTGTAGTCGCACGTCGGACTATGCATGCGAAAACGCATGCGCTCCAGAGGGGGAGTCACAATGTCGAGCAGAGGGGTCCTACGCCATTCTTTAGCCACCTTGGCACTGTCGCTGGCGGTCTTTCCCGTCGCGGCCAGCACGAAGCTGCGCCTCGATATCCCAGCCCAGGACCTGGGCAGCGCGCTCAAGGAGTTGAGCGCGGACGCCGATGAGCAAGTGCTGTTTTCGGAGGCTGTCGTAGCGGGCCGTCGCAGTAACAAGCTTCGGGGTGACTACACCACCGACGCGGCGCTGGCGATCCTGCTGCAAGGAACGGACCTCAAGGTCGAGCGAACCAAGTCCGGGGTATTGCTGATCCTGCCGGATGGCATGCATGGCGCGCAGCCAAGCGTCTCAGCCGGGCAGGCCGACAATTCCCAGGATTCACCTCCCCTCATCCGGCTCGCGCAATCCGACCGGGCGCCCGCTTCCGACGCCTCGGCTCCTGCACTGAGCAAGGCTTCGACGACCACGACCGTCGCCGCCGCGGACAGCGGCGACGCACTCGAAGAAGTGACCGTCACCGCCCGTTACAAAAGCGAGAGCCTGCAGCGAGCACCCCTGTCGGTGACCGCCTTTTCGGGCGCTGACATCGAGAATCGCGGCTACAGCAACATCAGCCAGGTCGCCGCCTCCGCACCCAACGTGAACCTCGAGCCGGCTCCGGGAGGCTTCGGCAAATCGGTCTTCGCCAGCATCCGCGGTGTCGGCCAAAGCGACTTCAAGTTCACTCTCGAGCCGGGCGTGGGCTTCTACGTCGACGACGTGTACTTCGCTACGGTGTTCGGCTCGATATTCACCCTGGGGGATATCAACCGAGTTGAAATCCTTCGCGGACCGCAAGGTACCTTGTTCGGTAAGAACACCGAGGGCGGCGCCATCCGCATCTTCAACGAGAAACCGCAGGGCGACGAGGCGGGTTACGCGGAAGTCGGCTACGGCAGTTACAACCGCGAATCGTTGCGCGCGGCCATGAACTTCACACTCATACCGGACCAGCTCTTCGCTCGGATCTCCGGTGGCTCGTTGCGTAGCGACGGGTATCAGAACGTCGTCGACTTCGCCTGCGCGAACCCTGGCCTCGCGGGCAACATCAAGGCGACCACCCAAGGCGACTGCAACGTCGGCAAGTTAGGTGGCGATGACGTGTACGATTTTCGGGCCGCCCTACGCTGGATGCCCACCGACAAACTCGAGATCAACGTGTCCGGCGACCTCACCGACGACAAGGGTCCGGGACCGGCTGACACCATCGTGGCCATCAATCCCAACGCCGCGTTCCTGAAGGGGTTCAACACCGCCGTGGCGATTCCGACCTTCGGGATTCCGTACGACACCCGCTTCCTGCCGCCGAATCCCTACACCACCTACGCAACCTTCAAGGACCCGATCGACGGCCTCAACATCCCCTCGGACAACACCTTGTACTCCTGGGGCTTCAATGGCACTGTCGACTGGGACAACCCCTGGGGCTTCCACGTCAAGTCGATCACCGGGCTGCGTGGCGAACATGGCGAGTTTTCGCAGAGTTACGGCGGAGCACCCATCCCGCTTGCGAATCTGTGGACCACCCTGCAACACCACCAGTTCAGCGAGGAACTCCAGGCGAGCGGCGTCTCCTTCAACAATGCGCTGGAGTGGACCGTCGGCGGCTACTATTTCAACGGCACCAACCACCAGGGCGGCATCGGCGACCTCATTGAAATCAGTCTCGTCCAGGTCCCTGACGACCCCTCTACCGACAAGAACAAATCCCTCTTCGCCCACACCGAGTATCACATCACCGACAAGTTCAGCAGCGAAGTCGGCCTGCGCTACAGCGACGAAGACAAAACCTACGAGTACTACCGGCTGCTGCTCGTGCCCTATCACGGCATCCCTGCGGGCGACTTCCTGTTCCCGATCACCGACAAGAGCCTGAGCTACTCGCGCGTCGATCCCAAGGTTGGTTTCCAATACCAATGGACGCCCGACCTCATGAGCTACATCCAGTGGTCGACTGGCTACAAGGCCGGCGGCTTCAACACGCGGCCGGTCTCCGCGGCCCAGGCGACCACGTTCAAGCCGGAAACCCTGACAGCCTACGAGGCGGGCCTGAAAAGCGAATGGCTCGACCATCGCCTGCGTGCCAACGCGGCGATCTTCTACAGCAAGTACAAGGACCTGCAGCTACAGGCCAATGGCGTCGACAACGCCGGCAACCTCGCGGTGCTGACGGAGAATGTGGGCAAGGCCGACATCAAGGGCGCCGAGCTCGAAGTCCAGGCAGAGCCGATCCACGGACTCACGACCGACCTGTCGCTCGGCTATCTCGACTATAAAAACACCGATCTGGGCAGTGCCGCCGGCGTTTCCGGAGGACCTACGCTCGCCAGCGTGCCGCCCTTGACGCCGAAGTGGAAAGGCAGCCTGGGTGCCCAGTATCAATTCCACATGCCGGGCCAGTTTGGCCTTCTCATGCCGCGGGTGGACTACACCTATCAGAGCCTCGTGTACAACGACGCCCCGAATACACCTATCGGCGCACAGTCCGGCTACGGTGTAGCGAACGCACGCCTGATCTGGACATCGGCGAAGGCGGCCTGGACCGCGACATTCGCGGTAAACAACGTCACCGACAAGTTCTACTACATCGACAAGTTCGTCAACATTACTACCTACGGAACAGTCGAGGGACAGCCATCCCTGCCGCGCACCTATAACTTTACGCTGAAGCGTATGTTCTGAGCCCGGCGTGCGCGGCTCAATAGCTGAATGAAGGTCCGGTACGGTTCGGGGGGCGCGGCGGGATTCCCGTGCCGCCCCAAAATACTCACGCCTCGCTTGCATAGCGCGGACTACCCTATCTCGCAGTACCCAACTGCGGAGCAGGCATGCCAGAAAGTGAGACGACGGTCGTTTTCAGGATCCTCGAAATTCTGGCCAGAGCGCGCGATCTCGACCACGCATTGGTCCTTGACGAGATTGCAGAGGCGGCGCACCTCGGCAAGCGCCACGCGGAACGCTACATAACGGTGCTTGAACAGGCCGGCGCCGTACGAGCTGAAGCCACTTCGGCCCGTCCTCCTGGATATAGTCTCACCAAGTATGGGCTCGGGCGGCTTGTTGGGGCCTCGGCAGGCTAAATCTACCTGTCAAACCAGGCGACCTTTTTTGCTAGTTGACCCTTGAGCTAAACTGCCGTACCACCACACTCTGCATACAGCAGGCGCACTCCAGCGGCGTGGCTGACTTCTAGTAGCGATCGAAAACCATTACGGCGTCGATCACTTCGCCTTTTGCGGTCGTGCCCTTCGTCAGGACGGTCAGCGTTTTTCCGTCTTTGGAAACGGTCCGCGTGGCGACGATGACGGCTTTGCCGTCGCGCTTCTGTGCAGACTGCGTCGTAAGGTAGTCGATCCGTGTCAATGAGATCAGGTTGCCGCCCGACGAGCCGGTGATTGCGTAGTCCCGTCCGTCATATTTGGCGGTGTACTGTACGAGCGTCGGCTTTCCGTCCGCATCGATGCCTCTTGCCGTGAGTTTCTCGCCATCACCCGCCGGTGCGTAGGTGCGCATCTGGCCTTTCGGTCCGGGCGCAGGGATAAACGTCGACTTGGCGCGATTGAGCAACCACGTGCCGAACAACGGATTGGGTGGCTCGCCCGCGAGCCCCGTGACCGGGAGGGCGGCAGCGAATATCGCTGCGAGAACGATGCCGCACAGGAGTCGTTTCATCGAAGTCCCCCTCCCCCTCAGGCCGGGTCGTCGCGAATCGATCTGGCAGGATCAATATGCGCTCCGGGGGATATGGACGCAACGAGCGGGTTAACTTTGGCGCGACGCGACCTCCCAGACTGCGTCCGTGAACTCTTGGGGCGCCTCTTCGGGCAGGTTGTGGCCGGCCTTGTCGATCACACGATGCAAGCGAGATCCGGTGAACTTCGGTGCGGAGGATTTGCCGTCGGAAGCGGCTACGATGCCGTCGGCCTTGCCGTCCAGAGTAATCGTCGGGACGGAGATGGGAGGCAGCGCAGCCAGTCGACGCTCGACCTCCTCATACGGGGCATACCCTGGTGCCGTACCCAGGCGATGACGGTAGGAATGGATCACGACGTCGACATAGTCAGGATTGTCGAATGCAGCCGTGTGTCTGTCGAGTGTTGCTTCGTCAAAATGCCAGTTCGGTGAGTTGCGGGTCCAGATGGTCCGCGCAATTTCGCGCCGGTTAGCGGTCAATCCCGCGCGTCCGCGCTCCGTCTGAAAATAGTACTGGTACCAGAATCCCGATTCGATCGCGGGAGCGAGCGGCAATGCCGCTTTCGCAATGTCCTGGATGAGATAGCTGTTGACTGACACGAGTCCCGCACAGCGCTCGGGCCACAGAGCCGCGACGACGCAGGCGGCGCGCGCACCCCAGTCATAGCCTGCCAGCACCGCGCGCTTGAGTTTCAATGCATCCAACAGGGCAATGACATCGACTCCAATCGCGCCTTGTTGACCTGCGCGCGGCGTTCCGCCGTCCAGAAAGCGCGTCGAACCGTGGCCACGTAAGTGAGGCACGAGCACCCGGCAACCTCTCGCGGCGAGCATGGGCGCGACTTCGTCGTAGGTATGGATGGAGTACGGAAAGCCGTGCAGCAGTAGTGCCGTGGGGCCGTCAGCCGGGCCCAGCTCGTAATAGCCGATGTCGAGAACACCAGCATTGATCTGCCTGAGGGCGGCGGGCGGGTGGCGGGAGCCAGCGGGCTTTACCGGGCTCCCCT
>DATBCZ010000459.1:0-18469 GCA_036270175.1 Steroidobacteraceae bacterium
CAGTATCCGCTCGACCCGCGTCCCATACGAACGGCAGAGTCTGCGAATCAACGCCGGCGGTGCATAGGCATGGTTCCGCGCCGTTTCCGCCGTAAACGCTTCGAGGTCGCCCCGCGGAATATCTCCACCCGGAAGTATGGCGCCCCGGGTCCACGGCCGCGAGGTAACTTCCAACACCGGCAGGAGTTTCGACAGCGCGTGCTCGGCCAGCTTGCGGTAGGTCGTCAGCTTGCCACCGAAAATCGACAGCAGCGGGGCCTGCCCCGCGGCGGCATCGAGGTCGAAAACGTAGTCGCGGGTTACCGTCGAGGCGCTGACTCCGCCGTCATCGTGAAGAGGTCGCACCCCGGAGTAATTCCACACCACATCTTTCGGGGTTACCGGCGTCTTGAGATATCCCGATATGAGGCCGCAAAGATAGCTCACCTCGGTTCCATCAACGTGCACGCCCGTTGGATCGCCTGAGAATGGAATATCCGTCGTCCCGATGAGCGTGAAGTCATCTTCGTACGGAATCGCGAAAACCACGCGACCGTCGGCGTTTTGCAGAGTGTAGGCCTGCGGACCTTCATAAAGCCGGCGAACGATAATATGACTGCCCTTGACGAGCCGCAGCGAGGTATGCCGGTGCGCTCCCGCCGCGCGCAAAATATCTTCGACCCAAGGACCGGCCGCGTTCACGAGCGCGCGCGCGCTCACTGTGCGCCGCTCACCTGTGCGTGAAGTGATGTCGACGAGCCATAGAGTGCCCTCGCGGCGTGCCGCCGTGAGTGCCCAACCGGGCTCGATCTGTGCGCCCCGCTGTTGCGCATCGATCGCATTCACCACGACGAGACGGGCGTCATCGGCCCAACAGTCCGAGTATTCGAACCCGAGCCGATAGCTGGCGGCGAGAGGCGCGAATACCGGTTGGCGGTCACGACGCACCGTACGGGTTGGCGGAAGTCTCTTGCGTCCACCAATATGGTCGTAAAGGAACAACCCGAGGCGCAGCAGCCAGGGAGGCCGCAGCCCATCGTGCACAGGCAACACGAACCTCAGCGGCCGGATGATGTATGGAGCAGCCGCGAGCAACACCTCGCGCTCCGCCAGGCTCTCGTGCACGAGGCGAAACTCGTACTGCTCGAGGTAGCGCAGACCGCCGTGGATGAGTTTTGACGACGCCGACGACGTCGCCCCGGCCAGATCGCCGCGCTCCACCAGCAGAACGGAAAGACCACGACCGGCGGCGTCACGCGCGATTCCGACGCCGTTGATACCGCCGCCTACAACCAGCAGATCCACCGGTGGTACGGCACCCTCCCCGGCCGCCACCTTAGTGGTAGACATACTCAGCAACCGTCACATTCTCCCCGTCGGGCGGACATATCCCCCGCTATGGTTCAACAGCATACCGTGCCCAACGAGGCGTGTCCGACACACCCATCGCCGTTTGATTTCGGTTACATTCTATTTCGGCACCCCAGTACGCGCGAGGCTTCTCAAACGTGACCGACACGCCGGGCTATCGGCCGCTTTACAGGCAGGTCTACGACATCATGGTGCGCAAGGTTGCCCAGGGGGTCTGGCGTCCCGGTACCTCCCTCCCGAGCGAGCAGAGCCTCGCCCGTGAGATGGGCGTGAGCCAGGGAACGATGCGCAAGGTCCTGGATGCGCTGACCGCTGAAAACCTGCTGGAGCGCCGCCAGGGTAAAGGCACATTCATTGCGGAGAACACCCAGGAGCGCACGCTCTTCCGGTTTTTCCGCATCGCCCGCCCCGGGGGCAAGCGCATGACACCCGAGCGAGTCGATGAGACCGTCAAAGTGCGCGCCTCGCGAGCCGCCGAGCGCGCGAAGCTCGGACTCCCCGCCGGCGGGCGGGTGGTTGAGATCAACCGTACGCGGCACATCGAGAAAACTCCCGCCATCCGGGAGTTGATCGTGCTGCCCGCGACCTTGTTTCCCGGAATCGAGAAACGCCCGGCCCTGCCGAACAGCCTGTACTCGCTGTATCAATCGGACTACGGAATCAATATTGTCGCAGCGCACGAAGAACTGAGCGCACAGCTGGCAACCGCCGAAGACCAGGACATTCTCGACATTCCGAAAGGCGGCCCGATCATGGTCATCGAGCGCCTTGCCGTCTCCTTGCAGGAGCAGAAAGTCGAATGGCGTGTCAGCCGGGTCCGCAGCGGCGACCTCGTGTATGCGGTAACGCTGAACTGACGCGCGCGTCAATCGGGAGCACTCCGCAAGGCCGGCGCCTTTTCACTTCGATCCGCCGCCGAGTCATACCTCTGGATCGAACAGCACGCCCGGCACGCCCGCCACATCCACCGGCATGGCATAGAGCCCGCCGCCCGGCCCGCCGTTCCTGTCACGCGCCGTCGTGACAAACAAGGTCTTCATGTCGGCTCCGCCGAACGCGGGCATCGTCGTATTGAGCGCGGGAACGTGATAGTCAGCCATGACCTTGCCGTCGGGGTCATAACGACGAATCCGCGAGCCCTCATACATCGAGCTCCAATAACAACCCTCGACATCCATCGCCGCTCCGTCAGGGCGGCCGCGATCCGTCGCGGTCGGCTCGATGCGGGCAAACACGCGGCGGTTCGTGGCGGCACCCGTGTCGGGATCGTAGTCGAAACAATAGATGACGAAGCGTGGCGTATCCGAAAAATAGAGGGTACGGCCGTCGGGAGCAAACGCCAGTCCATTGGAGGTCATCACGCCGTCCATCAACTGCACCACACCGCGCCGGTCACAGCGGTAAAGCCCGGCGCGTCCCCCCGCCTTCGGCTCATCGAGGGTGCCGGCGAGGTAGCGCCCCCGCGGATCGACGCGCCCGTCGTTGAACCGGTTGGTGGCGGCATTTTCCGGATTGTCGGCCAGCTTGCGCTGCTTGCGCGCCGCTGAATCCAACAGCCAGATTCCCGAGCGCAGGCCCGCGACATAGCCGCCGCCGCGCGCCGGCGCCACGCAGCCGATGTCTTCATCCACCACGTCGATCTCATGCCGTTGCGAGCCGGGCTCGAAGCGATGCAGGCGCCGGCCCGTGATATCGACAAACACCAGCAGCCCGGCGTCCGCCCACCACACGGGCGACTCGCCGAGCGCGCACTGCGCATCCAGCACGAGCGTGAAGGTGGCGCTCATCGCGACCCCGCCTGGGGCTTGTATCGTCCGCTTTGATCTGTAATCTTATATCTTATAGAAGACATCTGTTTGCAGCTCGAGCTCATGACCAATATTCCTCATGCGGCACCGCACTTACTAGTACACGACCATCGCGACAACGTCGGGGTCGTGGTGGTCGAGAATCTCGCCGCGGGGACCGATCTCCTGTGCGTCGTGACCGAGGATAACAGCGAGTCGCGCGCCGTAAACAACCAGGATGTGCCGATCGGCCACAAGGTCGCGCTGCGCGACCTCGCGGTCGGCGAAACGGTCATCAAATACGGCCAGGACATAGGTCGCGTCGTCGCTCCCATCCGCAAGGGCGATCACGTCCATACCCACAACCTCAAGACCAAGCGCTGGTGAGGTCATGAATCTTTCGAACCGGACCATCTGGGGCTATCGCCGCGAAAACGGACGCGTCGGCGTGCGCAACTATGTCGCCATCCTGCCTCTCGACGATATCTCCAATGCAGCCTGCGAAGCCGTGGCCGCGCATATACAGGGAACCATCGCCCTGCCACACGCCTATGGCCGCCTGCAGTTCGGAGAAGACCTGGAGCTGCACTTCCGCACCATGATCGGCACCGGCGCGAATCCCAACGTCGCCGCCTGTGTGGTCATCGGCATCGAGCCACTCTGGACGCAGCAAGTGGTCGACGGCATTGCCAGAACCGGCAAGCCGGTAGCGGGCTTCTCCATCGAGGGTAACGGTGACATCGCGACCGTGGCGGCCGCGTCGCGCAAAGCCAAGGAATTCGTTCATTTCGCTACCGAAAAAGTACGCGAAGAGTGCCCACTGACGGACGTGTGGGTCGCCGCCAAGTGCGGTGAGAGCGACACGACGACCGGCCTCGCCTCCTGTCCCACCGTCGGGAACATGTACGACAAGCTGGTTCCACTGGGGCTGTACGGTTGTTTTGGTGAAACCTCGGAACTCACTGGAGCGGAGCACCTCGCCGCCGCGCGCGCCATATCGCCCGAGATCTCCGCCAAGTTCATGCGAACCTGGTCCGCTTACCAGAAAGACGTGATCGAAGCTCATAAGACCTCGGACCTCTCCGACAGTCAGCCCACGAAGGGCAACATCGCCGGTGGCCTCACCACCATTGAAGAGAAAGCCCTCGGCAATCTCGAGAAGATCGGCAAGAAAATCCGATTCATTGACGTGCTGGAACCCGCCGAGGCACCGGCACGCGGCGCGGGTCTCTACTTCATGGATACGTCGTCGGCCGCGGCCGAGTGCTGCACGCTGCAGGCCGCCGCGGGCTATGTCATTCACTGCTTCCCGACGGGACAGGGCAACGTGATCGGCAACCCGATCATGCCGGTCATCAAGATCAGCGGAAATCCCCGCACGGTCCGTGTCATGAGCGAGCATATCGATGTCGATGTATCAGGTGTCGTGCGGCGCGAAATGACGATCGATCAGGCGGGCGACCTCATGATCGACAGCATCGTGCGTACCGCGAACGGGCGATTCACCGCCGCGGAAGCGCTCGGCCATCGCGAATTTGTGATGACCAAGCTATATCGAAGTGCCTGAAGGTAAACTGGGTGCATGACCCGGCTCGAGGCGCTACCCGACTCCCCCCGCTTAAGAGCTCTCTGGGCCTCCGGCCGAATCGCAACGCCCGGTCTCGCGGCCACGATTGTCGTGGCCCTCGCTTCCACCTATCTTTCCGACCACTACCACGCCCCTCCTGTCATCTTCGCCCTGCTGCTCGGCATGGCGCTCAACACGCTGTCAGCCGAGCCGCGCTATCGCCCCGGCATCGATCTCTCCGCCCGCGTCCTGTTGCGGATCAGTGTCGCCCTGCTGGGGTTGCGCATCACCTTCGCGCAGGTCGGCCAGCTGGGCTGGTCGACGGCGGCGATGGTGTTGGTCACCGTGCCGGCCACCATCGGCTTCGGGATGCTGATGGCCCGTGCCTTGAAACTCGACAGCCGTTTCGGCGTGCTCTCCGGGGGCGCTGTTGGAATCTGCGGCGCCTCGGCGGCCATGGCGATCGCCGTGGCGTGGCCCCGCAAAGATACGGAGCGCGATACCGTAGTCGTGATTGCCTGTATCACGACTTACAGCACCATCGCGATGATCCTGTATCCGGCGCTGCTGGGACATCTCACTCTCGATGCAACACAGACCGGTCGTATCCTGGGCGGCTCGATTCACGATGTCGCGCAAGTCATCGCCGCCGGTTACGCATCCTCGCAACGCGCCGGCGATGCCGCCACGATCGTCAAGCTCATGCGTGTCGCAATGCTATTGCCCGTGGTACTGACCATTACCGTGAAGACCGCGGAACGCTTGAAGATAGCCGCGGGGGCCGACAAAACGGCCTTCGGCGGCAAAGTCTCCCTGATACCGGGATTTCTCGTCGCCTTCGTGGTGCTGACCGCCCTGAACGGCTTCAGCCTGGTGCCGCCGTCCCTGGCGGCAGCTCTCGCCGAGGTCTCGAAGTGGTTGTTGGTAGTCGCGGTCGCCGCCCTGGGCATGAAGACCAACGCCCGCGACCTGGTCGCCGTGGGGCGCGCGGCGCTGGTCCTCATCGCAGCCGAAACGCTGTTTCTAGGGCTGGCCGTCGTAGGGTGGGTTACTCTATCGGGATGAGGCTGAGGCGCCAGATCCCATGTACAACCCACCGCATTTCACGAGCACCGACCCGACCTGGCTGGACTGGCTTGCCGAGCATCATGCGTTCGGCACACTCGTGTCACAGGTCGAGAACGCTCCGTTCGCATCACACCTGCCCGTCCTTTACAAACGTACCGACGGGGAAGTCACGCTGACCGGGCATTGGGCACGACCCAATCCGCAGTGGCGCGAGATCGAAACCCAGCGGGCCCTGTTCCTTTTTCAAGGACCGCACGCTTACATCTCGCCGCGTTGGTACGCGGATACGCCGAAACAGGTCCCGACCTGGAATTACGTCGCCGCGCACGTCTACGGCACGATTCGCCTCATTCAGGAAGGCCCCGAGTTGGAGCAGATCGTCGTCTCCCTGGCCGGGAAGTTCGAGTCTGGAGCAACGACGCCGTGGTCCCTCGCGGATTCCGATCCGGCGAATCGCGCGCGCCTGCGGGGCATCGTCGGCTTCGAGCTGCGCTCGACGTCAGTACAGGTGAAACTCAAACTCAACCAGAATCATCCTGTCGCCAATGTCGCCGGCGTCATCGCGGGCTTGCGTGACACCGGTTCGGAAGAGGCTGCCGCGGTCGCCGCGCTGATGCAGAAAGAGCTCGATAAAAGATAGCCGCCGCGAAAGACGCCATGGAGACTGACGATACCCGGTCGCAAGCCGCGACTGCCGCGGAATGGGAGCAATTCTGCGAGCGACTGAAGGAAGCCGGACAGATCCTGCTGCGGCCGGAGACTCCCACGAGACAGATCGATCGTGCGGAAGGCCTGCGCTACCTGGCCCGGCTGACGCGCCTCGGCCTGGACCTGTGTTTCGAGCATGCCGATGTGGATTTCCCAGCATTCCTGAACGCGTGGAATGCGACCACCAAGGCCGGCTCCGACAATCCGGACAATCTGTATCTCAACGCCAGCGTCGCCGGCGACCGCGAGTATCGGTTACGCGGCCATCGGGGTACAGCGCCGCGCCTGCGTTTCAGCACCTTCGCGGATCGCTATGCGACCGAGGGAAAGATGGCGCAGACCGGCAGCCTGCGCGCGGGCGACATGACCTTTGCGTCCGACGGGACGTTCGAAGTGACCGTGAGTCGCGACCCTCGCCCCGGCAACTGGCTGGCGCTCGCTGCCGATTCGAGCTTGCTGACCGTTCGGCAGAATTTCGCCGATCGCCGCCGCGAGATGCCCGCAACGGTCACCATCGAGCGAATCGGCGGTCCCGCGACGCCGCGGCGGCTGTCCATCAAACGGGCTCACCGGGCCCTGGCAGGGGCGACTTCATTCATTGCGCGTGTCACGGGGCGTTACGCCGAGTGGGCGCAATGGTTCCAGGCACAACCCAACAAGCTGCACGCCCAGGACACCACTCCCTTCCACGAGGAAGGCGGTGACCCCCAAACCAGCTATATGCATGGTTTTTGGTCGATCGGCGCCGACGAGGCGCTGGTCATCGAGACGCCGGTCCCAGGCTGCGACGTGTGGAACTTCCAGCTCAGCAACTACTGGATGGAGTCACTCGATTACCGTTACTACCCGGTGTGTGTGAACAAACACGGCGCGAGCTACAACCCGGACGGCTCGCTTACCCTGGTCGTTGCTGCGCAGGATCCCGGTGCGCGGAATTTTCTGTCCACGGCGGGACACCGCAGCGGGATGATGATTTTCCGCTGGACGCGCGCGGAATCGTATCCCGTCCCCACCTGCCGGGTGGCAAAGCTCGCCACCTTATCAACCAACAGTTAGCCCGCCGTCCACCACGAGTGTATGCCCGGTGATGTAAGAGGCGGCGTCCGAGCACAGCCAGAGTATGGCCTGGGCGGCCTCCTCCGGCTCGGAGATTCGGCCCATCGGCACGGCATCTGCAATCACTGACAAGTCGATATGACCCCCGACCATTCGGCGCAGCAGCCCCGTATTCGCGGGCCCCGGCGCCACGGCATTGACGCGGATGTTGGATTTAGCGAGCTCCAGCGCGGTCGCCTTGGTTAGTCCAACAACACCGTGTTTGCTCGCGGTGTAAACGGCGACGTTGGCGATGCCGGTGACTCCCGCACTCGAGGCCGTGTTAACGATGGCGCCACCACCGTGAGCCAACATGTGCGGAATCTCGTATTTCATCCCGAGCCAGATGCCCTTGAGATTCACGCCGATGATGCGGTCGAATTCTGACTCCTGCAGCTCGTGCACCGGCCCGTATTTGCCCTCTACGCCGGCATTGTTGACGGCTACATCGATACGGCCGAAGCGCTCGGCCGCGTGCTCCACAACCGACTTTACCTCGCTCTCGCGAGTGACATCCGCCTCCGCGAATATTGCGTCGACGCCCAGCCGACGCGCTTCGGCCTCAACGTCCCTGCCCGCGGCGGCCCCCAGGCCAACGATGAAAACGTTCGCTCCCGCGGCAGCGAAACCCAGGGCGGCGCAGCGCCCTATGCCGGTCGTACCGCCGACCACGAGTGCGGAGCGCCCCGCGAACGATTGTGGTGTCACTGTCATGGCATTACTCCGACAGCGCGGCGGTAGCCCCGCCGTTAATCCTATAAACCACGCCGCCTTTCATCACGAAGCTCACTTTCTCAAACTGCCCGGTGTCCCGGAGCGGATCGCCGGGAACCGCGACGATGTCGGCATAGCGGCCAGGCTGCAGGGAGCCCACCGTATCGGCAGCTCCCAACAGATCGGCCGCATTGCGGGTGGCGGCCAACACCGCCTGCATAGGGCTCATGCCGTTGTGAATCATGAGCCCGAACTCCATCGCATGATCCCCCTCGCCAAGATCGGTCCCGTACGCGATCTTCACCCCGGACCGGACCGCGAGCGGCAAGTTCTGCTTCGGCAGCGGATCGAAATGTAACTCCTTGGCCGCCGTGCCGGGCGTGAGGAGTTCGGGATGATCGCGGGCAACCGCGTAAAACACGTCGTAGACGGTTAGAGTCGGCACGAGGTATGTACCGTGAGCTTTCATCAGCGCGAATGTTTGCGCGGTCGCAAACGAGCCATGCTCGACGGAATCGACTCCAGCAAGCACCGCATTCTCAATGGCGGCCGCGGGATAGATGTGGGCGGCGACTTTCATCCCCAACGAATGGGCCGTGTCTACCGCGACACGCATTTCCTCATTCGTCATCAACTGCGCGCGCGGATCGTCTCCAGTGGACGCGATTCCACCCGACGGCATGAGTTTTATCAGGTCGGCGCCGCGGCGCTTGTGCTCGCGGACGCGCTGCCGGGCTTCCTCGGGTGTGTCGACGCGCCCGTTATCCCAACCGGGGTGCGCCAGTTGACCGTCGAGCCCGCTGCGCTGATCCCCGTGCCCTGCCGTGGGCCCCAGGGGCTCGAGGGCGATATAGAGCCTGGGCCCCCCGATTTTCCCTTCGGCAATGGCGTCGCGGAGCGATACCGTGTCGTCGCCACCGCCCACGTCACGGACCGTGGTAAATCCCTGTTGCAACATCTTCCTGGCGAACACCGCGCCGTCGAAGGCCCGATCGATGTCGGTATGGGTGAGGCGATCCTCGGTCGCGTTCAGACGGCTCGGCAACTTTGCCGACACATGCACGTGGCAATCAATGAAACCGGGCAGAACGGTGGCCGTGGATAGATCGATCACCTCCGCGCCCGCCGGAGATTGGAAACCCGGCTCGACCGACACGACCTTGTCGTCACGCACGAGGATGGACATCTGTCGTCGTGGAGTTTCGCTGACGCCATCGATGAGCGTGCCCGCGTGAATGACGAAGTCCTTTGCGAGTGGGGCATCACTCGCCGCCAGCGCGACCAGGCACAGCAGAAATCGCGGCATCCCACGTTGCGTCACTTTTCACGTCCATCGGTTACTGAATCACGGGCAGCAGTGTAACGTCCCCGCTGCTGCCGCAGGAACGAACTGAACACTTTCAATGGGACGGGCAACTGCCGCCGGCCGCTGTAATACAAGAAGTAGCTATGTTGTCCCGGTGACCAGTCGAGCAGCAGCGGTACCAACCGGCCCGCGGCGATATGGGCCGCGACGTAGGATTCGATCGTGTAGCCGATGCCGACGCCGTCCAACACCGCGCGCACCACCAGGTCCATGCTGTTCACGGTCAAAGAGCCCGTCACCGACATTTCGAACTTGCTCTTCCCCTTCGCGAACTCCCACGGAATGCACCCCAGGTGTTGTTTGCGATACATGATGCAGTTGTGCTGCTGCAGATCCGGCGGTGTTTTCGGTTCCGGGTGATGTGACAGGTACTCGGGAGAGGCAAACGCGATGACGCGGGTCGGCTCGGTGACCCGCACCATCTGCATGTCTTGCGCGACGAGCCGCCCGACACGGATGCCGGCGTCGAATCGCCCGCTCACGATATCGGCATTGGCGTCATCAATGGTGATATCGAGGGAGATCGCCGGATAGGCGGCGAGAAAGTCTTTGATGACCGGAGCGAGCGCGATCTCAGCCGCAACGCTCGACACGCTCAGCCGCAGCGTTCCCCGCGGCGTATCGCGGAATTCGTTCAGGTCCTCGACCGCCGCGCCCAATTCCTTGATCGCCGGACTGATTCTCTGCAGGAGTTTCTCTCCCGCATCCGTGAGCGAGACACTCCGCGTGGTGCGATTCAGCAGCCGCATCCCGAGCCGCTCCTCGAGCGCCCGGATCGTCTGGCTGATGGTCGACGCGGTAATACCGAGATGGTCCGCTGCGCGCGCAAAATTCGTGCGCTCTGCGACAGCAATAAAGGCATTTAATTCAGCAAATTGGGCGCGGTTCATAAAACCCGGATTATGTGGCTGCGCAAATGAATCTATTTGTATTATCCAGTATTCTAAACCTCCCGGCAAACCGCTATATCTGGTGGCTGACCTTTCAACCGAGGGACCCTTTGAATGGCGCAATCCGCTGAAATCGCCGCTGCCTCCGTGCCCAACACCTGGCTGGGCCGCCACAGGCGTCTGCTGCTGGTCGGCGGACCGGTGATCGTCGCGGTCGTCGGCATCGTGTTTTATCTGACGGGCGGCCGCTATGCGTCGACGGACGACGCCTACCTGCAAGCGGCGCGGGTACAGATCAGCTGCAATGTGTCCGGCCGCGTGGTGGAGGTTGACGTGCGCGACAACCAGGCGGTCCACGCTGGCGACGTGTTGTTCCAGATCGATCCGCGCCCCTTCCTGATTGCAATTCAGGATGCCGAGGCGCAGCTGGCCGGAGCACGGCTCAGAATGACAGCGCTCGAAGCGTCCTACCATCAGCGGCAGGCGGATGAGCTAGCCGCGCGGAACACGATCGCTTATCGGCAGGATGACTTCGACCGTAAGAAGAAGCTTTCCGCGGATGGCATCACCTCGCGCGCGCAACTCGATCAGGCAGCGCACGACCTCGACGTCGCGCGCCAGGGACTCATTGCGGCGAGTCAACAAACCGCCAGCGCGCTCGCCGATCTCGGTGGTGACACACAGGCTCCCATCGACAGCCGGCCTGCCGTCCGCGAAGCCCAGGCCGCCCTCGACCGCGCGAAGTTGAATTACTCTTATACGACGGTACGCGCTCCACTCGAGGGCATTGTCACCAAGGTCGAGCAGTTGCAGGTCGGCGACTACATCAACGCCGTGGTACCGCAGTTTGCCCTGGTCTCGCAGCGGGACATGTGGGTCGAGGCCAACTTCAAGGAGACCGACCTGGCACACATGCGCCCGGGACAGAAAGCCACCTTCACCGTCGACGCGTTTCCGGGCACGACTTTCAGCGGCAAGGTCCAGAGCACCAGTCCCGGTACCGGCGCCAGTTTTTCACTGCTGCCGCCCGAGAATTCCTCCGGCAACTGGGTGAAGGTGGTGCAACGCCTGCCCGTGCGCATTTCGATCGACCCCGGGCAGGCCGATCTGCCACTCGCCGCGGGCATGAGTGTCATCGCCGAAGTCGACACTCAACATCACCGCTCGCTGGCCTTCTGGAACTAGCGATGGCCGAGACACTACAGGAAGAAGCCCTGGAAGACGCGGTGCGGCCGGGCGGCGTCGCTGCGACCGAGCGGAGTGTGATGCCGCCCGCGGAGCCTCATTGGGTCCCGGTGCCTAACAAGGGGCTCATCACGATCTCGGTGATGCTCGCGACCATCATGCAGGCACTCGACACCACCATTGCCAACGTCGCGTTGCCCCGGGTCCAGGGGAACCTGTCAGCGACCCAGGACGAAATGGGCTGGGTGCTGACTTCCTACATCGTCGCCGTGGCCATCACGATCCCGCTCACCGGCTGGCTCGCGAGCGAGTTCGGAAGACGCAAGGTCTTTCTGATGTCGATCGTGTTGTTCACCATCGCCTCGGTGTTATGCGGTCTCGCCACTTCACTGCCGCAGATCGTGTTGTTCCGCTTTCTCCAGGGTGTCGGCGGCGCGGCGCTCGTGCCCCTGTCGCAGGCTGTGCTGTTCGATATCAACCCGCCGAAGGAATTCGGGCGCGCCATGTCCATCTGGGGCATCGGCGTGACGCTGGGACCGATCCTGGGGCCCGCGCTAGGCGGCTGGCTCACAGAGAACTACAGCTGGCGCTGGGTGTTCTTCATCAATCTCCCGGTCGGCGTGCTCGCCTATTTCGGGCTGCTCGCCACGTTGCCGGAAAGCCGGAACGCCAAATCGTCCCGCTTCGACTTCTTCGGGTTCACGACCCTGAGCATCGCGATCGCGGGTCTGCAAACCTTGCTGGACCGCGGACAAACTCTCGATTGGTTCTCGTCCCCCGAGATCGTCACGGAGGCCATCGTCGGCAGTCTCGCGTTCTACCTGTTCGTGGTTCACATGTTCAGCAGCAACCGGCCGTTCCTCAACCCCGCGCTGTTCAAGGACCGTAACTTCGTCGCCTCGAATGTCTTCATTCTCATGATCGGTGTGGTGCTGTTCGCGACCCTGGCCCTGCTGCCTCCGATGCTGCAGAACCAGTTGCAGTATCCGGTCATCCTGACAGGCCTCGTCACCATGCCCCGAGGCATCGGCACGCTCATTGGCATGATCCTGGTGGGACGCCTCATCAAGCACTTTGACCCCCGGCTCGTCATGGCGGTGGGCCTCGTCATGACAGCGTGGTCACTCTGGCAGATGACGCAGTTCTCCCTGGGGATGGGCTCCTGGCCGGTGATCATCTCCGGCGTGATTCAGGGGGCCGGCGTCGGCCTGGTCTATGTGCCCTTGTCGATGGTGGCTTTCACCACGCTGCCCGGCCACCTGCGCAACGAGGGGACTTCGCTCTTCAACCTCCTGCGTAACGTCGGCAGCTCGGTGGGTATCTCGGTCGTCACGTTCCTACTGACACAAAACATACAACGCGTGCACGCCTCGCTGGTGGAGAACATCACGCCGTTCAACATGGCGAGAAACCCGGCCGCCGCTCACGTGGACGTCAGCAGTACCGGCTCACTCCTGGCGCTCAACGGTATGATTACCAACCAGAGCGCCATGATCGGTTATATCGATGACTTCAAGCTCATGATGGTCCTCACGATCGCGACCATCCCGTTTCTGCTCATGATCCGCAACGTCAAGCCGGCGCCCGGCAGCGCCCCGGTGGTGGCCGAATGAGCCGCTTGCGCCTGTTGGTTTGCAGCGGCGCCCTGGCGCTGTCTGCCTGCACGGTCGGCCCGAACTTCAAGACCCCGGAAACGCCCGCGGCGGGCGGCTACGCAGCCCCCGGCGATGCCCCGCCGCCCGCCGACCAGCGCGTTACCCTGGGAGCCCGGATCGAGGGCGATTGGTGGGCACAATTCCACTCGACGATCTTGAATGAGCTGATCCAGGTTGCGATCGATGCCAACCAGGACATCGCCGCCGGCAAGGCGCGCATCGCGCAGGCGCAGGAGGAAGTCACCGCGGCACATGCGGCTCTTCTGCCATCACTGACATTCGGTACGACGGTGGGTCGCCAGAAATATGGCAAATCGCTGTTCGGCCCCCTCGACTTCGTCATTCCCCCGTTCACTTATTACACAGTGGGGCCCGGCATCAACGCGCCGTTGGATCTGTTCGGGGGCAACAAACGTGCCCTCGAGGAGAGCGCGGCTTACGAGGACTACCAGAAACAGGAGCTCAACGCGGCCTACCTGTCCCTGACCGCCAACGTGGTGGCGCAGGCCTTGGCGGTCGCATCGGCACGCGCCCAGATTGATGTGGTCCAGGACATCATCGGCAACGACCAGCGCAACGTCGACCTGGTCCAGACCTCTCTCGACGATGGGCAGGCGACCCGAACCCAGCTTCTGACGGCACAGACTCAACTGGCGACCGACAAGACACTTCTGCCGGAGCTGCGCCAGGAGGAGAGCACGGCCCGCCACGCTCTAGCGATCCTCCTGGGCAAGCAACCCGCCGAGTGGGCGCCCCCCAATATCACTCTGAATGACTTTGCCCTGCCGGGTGAGATCGCCGCCAGCCTGCCTTCGGATCTCGTCCACCGCCGACCCGACATCCTTGCCGCCGAGGCTCAACTGCACGCGGCGAGCGCCGCAATCGGCGTCGCGACGGCCAATCTCTACCCGAACATCACCCTGAGTGGGAGCCTCACTCAACAGGCCCTCACACCCGGAGGCCTGTTCAATGGTGCGGCGGCCGCCTGGTCTATCGCGGCCAATCTGACGGCTCCCCTGTACGATGGTGGACGACTGCGGGCCGAGCGGCGAGCCGCAGTGGACGGCTACCAGGCTGCTCTCGCCGACTACCGACAGGTGATCCTACGGTCCTTTGGGGACGTTGCCGACGGTCTCCAGGCGCTTTCCAACGACGACGAGCTATTCAACTCTCAGGCAGTAGCGGCGCAAACAGCCGCCGCCGCGCGCGATCTCGCTCGCCGCAGCTACGCCGTTGGTAACTCCGGTATCCTCGACGTACTCGACGCCGAGCGCTCCACCGCCCAGGCGCAACTCGGGCTCTCCCGGGCCAAGGCACAGCGGCTCATTGACACCGCCAGGCTGTACATGGCCCTCGGCGGCACGCCTGTCCCGGCGGCCAACCCAAACTCGGTGGCCGCGACAACTCCCTAGGAGCCCCCAGGGGCCAGTCCACGCAGCGGATACCCCCTGCCCGGTCGCAAAATTGCAACCGGTTGTAAACCCATGTTATGTAGGCGTGTCGCGACGAGGTACTCGTTCGGCACAAAAGGGGGGTTCATCTACGTGAAGAAGCAGATTCTGGCGTGTCTGTTGACGTGTGCGGCTGGCTGCGGTTCCTGGGCTGAAGCACAGATCATCACAGCGAAAGTAACCGGCGGCAGCGTACAAGGGGTGCTCGCAGGCAACATTGTCTCATTCAAGGGAATTCCGTTCGCCGCACCTCCCACCGGAGAGCTGCGCTGGCACGCGCCGCAGCCGGTCGTCAAATGGTCGGGTGTCAAACACGCTGAAACTTTCGCTCCAGGTTGCATGCAGGACCCCTCGATCGGCGTCATGCTCGGCGCGCCCCCGACAGTCAAGGAAGACTGTCTCTATCTGAATATCTGGACTCCCGCCCGGACTGCCAATGAGCGGCTACCGGTCATGGTCTGGATCTATGGCGGTGCCTTCGCTACCGGAATGACCAGTATTCCCCTGTATGACGGCACCCATCTCGCCCAGAAGGGCGTCATCCTGGTGAGCATTGCCTACCGCGTGGGGCCGTTCGGTTTTCTCGCCACCCCGCAGCTGTCCAACGAGGGGAAAGGTGCCGGCAACTACGGCCTGCTGGACATGATCGCAGCCCTTCGCTGGGTGAAGAGCAACATCGAGCAGTTCGGCGGCGATACCTCGCGCGTGACGATTTTCGGCGAGTCCGCGGGCGCCATTGCGGTCAGCATGCTGGCCGCCTCCCCGGTAGCAAAGGGCCTCTTTCAGCGCGCGATCTCCGAAAGCGGCGGCTATTTCCAGCCACCGAAGTTCGCCAATGAAGGCGGCCAGAACGGCATGACCTTGAAACTCGCGGAGAAGCAGGGATTGCAGTTCTTGAGCAGCATGGGCACCACCGATATCACGGCCGCGCGAACCTTGAGCGCGGACCTGATTCAGAAGGAAGCCGGACCGGCTCTTTCCGCCCGCTTCTGGCCGGTCTACGACGGGTATGTTCTGCCTGGTGACGTGTACGAGGCCTACCAGGCCAGCCGATTCAACGACACAGCGGTGCTGATCGGTACGAACTCCGACGAGGGCGCGCTGTTCGCACGGCCCGGTGTGACGACGGTTTCATTCGGCACCGAGGTTCGCGACGGCTACGACAGCAAGGCCAGCGTCATCTTCGCCGCCTATCCGAACGGTACCGATGCCGAGGCCACGACCAGCAGCAAGAACCTCTTTCGGGATACCGCCTTCGCCTGGCCGACCTGGGCCTGGGCGCGGCTCCAATCGCGGGTCAGTAAGAACCCGGCTTATGTGTACTACTTCGATCACCGCACCCCGGCATCGCCCGACGGAGCCAGTCACGGCGCGGAAATGGCCTATGTGTTCGGCAACCTGGATTCCCGCCTGGGAGCGCCGTCGGCCGCGGATGTCACGTTGTCCGAGAACATGAGCACCTACTGGGTGAACTTCGCCAAGAGCTCGGATCCGAACGGACCCGGGCTGCCTGCATGGCCTACTTACAACGAGAACACGCAACAAGTGCTGTACTTCGACGGCACCATCGCGCCACGGACCTGGCCCAACCTGCCCCAGTTGCAGGCGTTGAACGACTACTACTCGTGGCGCCGCGCGGAGGCGCACAAGAGGTAGAATCGCCCCCGGTGGGGCCGCTATTAACACTCAAAGTTCACGAACAGATGCGCGCGGCGCTCGACGCCGGCGCATCTTCTTTGGTCTGCTCTCTCGATCTCGAGCGCTCCGTGACGGAAGTGACCGTCACCAACGCTGGATGGAATTACGGCGGCTCCGGGTTTCCCTGGCCCGGCCAAGTCAAAGACCGGACCATCTATTACTGGGATGGCTCGGCGTTCCAGCCCGCCTCGCGATTCACCACCTCGTTGATCAAACTCGTGCCCACCGAGTGGGGTGCTCCGACGTTCGAAATCGACGGCATCAAAATGCTACCGACCGCGAAAATCTCGCCGTACGCGGACGCGGAACGCAAGGTGAGTTGGATTCGCCCGCGCGGCAAAGTCGTTCTGGATACCTGCGGTGGACTCGGATACTTCGCGGCGTGGTGCCTCGAGGGAGCTGCCACGCAGGTGCTGTCTTATGAAAAAAATCCCGACGTGCTCTGGCTGCGGGGACTCAATCCGTGGTCACCCCAGCCGGGCGGCGCATTGCAGTTGACGCTGGGGGATGTCGCCGAGCAGATCACGAGCCTGCCGGATAGCTCCGTCGACGCCATTCTCCACGATCCGCCGCGCTTCGGGATCGCCGGGGAGTTGTACTCGCAGGACTTTTACAATCAAATGGCGCGGGTCCTGCGACGCAAGGGACGGCTATTCCATTACACCGGAACGCCGAACAAACTCACGAGCGGACGTGACGTTCCCAGCGAAGTGGCGCACCGCCTGCGGCAAGCGGGGTTCGCCGCCGAGTTACAAGGTGATGGTGTGTTGGCAACGAAGAATTCGGGAGGCAAATAATGGAGCGATTCGTACTTGGAAATGGACTGTGGGCGGTGGTGTTGGCCATGACTCTTTGCGGGCCGGTGGCGGCGGCGCCCAACCCGCCTGACAAGAAGGTCGATGCCGACACCACCGAGAAAGCCGAAGCCCACAAATTCGAACCGTTCAAGCCGGAGGCGGTAACCAGCAACGGCACCGTCACGATCGACGGACACGCGATTCCTTATCAGGCCATCGCCGGCACCCTGGTCGTGCATCCCAAAGGTTGGGACGACGTCCCTCGCGATCCTAACCGCGACAAAGGCTCTGGCCCCGGCGACGAGGGCGAAGGAGGAAATCCAACTGCCGAGGCATCGATGTTCTACGTCGCCTACTTTAAAAACGGCGCCGGCACTCGCCCCGTGACGTTCGTTTATAACGGTGGCCCCGGCTCGGCGTCGTTCTGGTTGCACATGGGCGCCTTCGGACCCCGCCACGTCGTCACATCGACCGACGCACACACTCCCGCCGCGCCCTACTCGCTCGTCAATAACAGTTCGAGCCTGCTCGATGCCACCGATCTCGTCTTCATCGACGCGCCGGGCACCGGCTTCAGCCGGATCACCGGCAAAGACAAGGAAAAAGCGTTCTTCGGCGTCGATCAGGATGCGTACGCCTTCGCGGAATTCATCAGCCAGTTTCTGTCCAAATATGGTCGCTGGAATTCGCCGAAATACCTGTTCGGCGAGAGCTATGGCACGCCCCGCTCGGCGGTGCTCATCAACCAGTCGACTACATCCTCAAGGCCGACCTGCGTATTGACGGCGGCGAATTCCGCCAGACGCTGCAAGGCGGCGCGGGCCTGACCACCGGCCGGCTCGACACTCGCTTCTCAGGGCCGGACATCGACCCTCTCGCCCAGCGGGCGGACTACGATCCGCAATCCGCGGCGCTCAGCTCTGCCTACGTGTCCGCATTCAACGACTACGCCCGCAACGAACTGCATTATGGTGGGGACAAACAGTTCAAGCCCAGCATCGGCACCTTCCGGACCTGGAACTTCCAACATCAGACCCCGGGTGAGCAGCCGGGCTCCGCCCGCCAGGGCAGCAATGTGATGCCCGACCTCGCCAATGCCATGAAACTCAACCCCAACCTCAGAGTGCAGTTGAATGCG
>DATBCZ010000460.1:0-6496 GCA_036270175.1 Steroidobacteraceae bacterium
CGGCGGTAACGAGTATCTGACCGTGGTGGTCGGTGAAGCTGGAAACCAACAGACCCCGAACCTGCCTGCTTCGCAAGGCAGCCGGGTGATCGCCTCCCGGCTCGGCTCCGCCCCCACTATCGTGAATGAGGCGACCGGACAAGTGGCACTCGCTAAAGCGCCCCGGGTTAGCAGCGAATCCGTGGAGGCTCCGACCCGCTCAACAGGCTCTGCGCCGTACACCATGCAACAGGTCGCACGGGGCACCGAGGTCTACGCAAAGGCCTGTGCGGCATGCCACGGCACCAATTTGCAGGGCCTTTCGGCGCCGGCGCTGACCGGGCCGGGCTTCGGCCACTCGCACCTCACTGCCGCGCAACTGCGCAGCGTCGTGACGCAATCCATGCCGCTCACGGCTACCGGCTCCCTACCAGCGGATGACTATGCGGCGGTCATGGCCTTTATGCTGAACTATGACTGCGTGCCGCCGGCTGGCAATTCACCGCAGCCGTTTCCCACCACCGAACTCCCGGCGCTGGGGCAAGTCACACTTGGCGGTACCACATGCGCACCCAAAGCGCCGGCGCCAATTGCCGCCCGCTGAGGTTCAACACGATTGCAGTTTCCCGGGACCAGCTTTTCGAGTTGCTGGGCCAGCTGCTCGCCCATTTCGCCCACGGTGTGGGGTTTCCAGATCACCTCACGAATGCCGATGGCCCGTGCGCATTCGACATCCTCGGGGCGGACGTAGCCTGTCGCCAGCAGAACGGGAATGTCGGGGCGGATCGAGAGAATGGCCTTGGCCACGTCCATCCCACTCGCTCCGGGCATGGACAGGTCGGTCAATATCAGATCGAAGTCACCGGGGGCCGCCTCGAATGCCGCAAGCGCCCGTGCCGAGTCCGTGAAACCGGAGACGCGGTAGCCCATTCGCTCGAGCATGCGCCCGGCGAGGAGCACGAGGGATTCCTCATCATCGATGTAAAGAATCCGCTCGCCGCGGCCCTTTCGCGGCGCGTTTGGCGCGCCGGGGACCGGCGCAGCCTGTGCCGCCGTCGCCGGAAAGTAGAGGTGGAATCGGGTGCCCTTGCCAGGCTCGCTGTACACGCTGATTGCCGCGTCGTGGTTCTTCAGAATGCCGCGGACAACTGACAGTCCGAGTCCCGTCCCGGAGTGAGGCGGCTTCGTCGTGAAGAAGGGCTCGAAAATGCGCTCCAGGATGTCTTTGGGAATGCCGCTGCCACTGTCACTGAAGCGCAGCCGGACGTAGCGGCCTTCATGCAGGTCGGGCGAGGTCTGAGCGAGGGCGGCATCAACCTCGATGTCGTCCAGTTGGATCTCGATCACTCCTGTGCCGGGGGAGATGGCGTGCGCGGAGTTGATTCCCAGATTGGTGATGATCTGGTGAACCTGGTTACGATCGATGAGCGCCGGCGGTAGGCCATCCGCCAGCTGGGTCCGGATGTCCACCTGCGCTGGGATTGTGGCGCGGAGCAGCTTCACCGCCTCCTCGACGACCTCCCCCAACTGCATGACCGCCCGCTCCGCCTGGTGTTGGCGCCCGAACGTCAGAATCTGTCGCACCAGGGCGGCGGCACGGTCACAGGCGTTAGCCATATCGACGAGGAAGGGCATCAGGACATGGTCTGCCGGGATATCCGCGCGGATGGCGGCGAGATTGCCACGCAACACCGCAAGTATGTTGTTGAAGTCGTGCGCAATGCCGCCCGCCAGCGTACCCAGCGCATCGAGTTTCTGGGCGTCGCGGACCCGTTGCTCGAGCAGCCGCTCTTCCGTGACGTCACGTACGACCCCGAGAAACCGGATTCCTCGGCCTTCAGCGTCATACAGGTAGCGACCGTTTGAGGACACCCAGCGCGCGGCGCCGTCGTTGACGCGCACGATCCGGTGCTCGAGCTGAAAAGGCAGCCGTTCGCGGTTAGCTCGCCGGAGAGCGTCCGCCACCTGCTTCCACTCCTCGTCGGGTGTGCCGAGGTGGAGCATGCCACCAGTCACGGGGGTGTGCGCTGGATGGCCGGTAATGGCATAAAGCCGTTCGTTCCAGACCGTTCGCCCGGTGGCCAGATCGTGATCTAACGCTCCCAGTTGCGCGCCTTCCAGCGCAAGTCGCAGGCGCTCTTCGCTCGCCTCCAAATCACGTTGTGCACGCCGATCGATTCCAAGCGAGAGGAGTACGAGAAAAGCGGCGACTACGGATAAGCCCACCGCGGAGATCAGCGCGGTCAAGCGAGCGCTCGAAGCCTGAGCGAGCCGCTGCTTGAGCAGCGCATCCTCCTGCGACTGCATGAGGGCGACCTGGGCATTCACCGCGCGAGCGAGACGCACGCCCTCGCTAGCACTTACCGGTCCCCGTGGGAGTTGAAAGGTTCCGTCACGTATCGATTGCACGGCTCGGTCTAAAGCGTCGAGCCGGGCTCTCGCCAGCTTCTCGACCTCGCGCGCCCGCGCCAACTGCGCTGGATTGTCTACGACGAGCCCCATTAGGGAATGCAGGTCGGCCTCGAGGTGTTGCCGCGCCTCGATGGAGGGGCGAAGGATCTCCTCATCCCGGGTAATGACGAAACCGCGGGTGCCAGACTCCATGGTCTGGAGGCTTGCAAGCACGCCCTGCAGTGTGAAGCGAACCTGTTCGGTGTGGTGGACCCACCCCGTCGCCGCATTGAGCAATTCGATCCGGGCGAACGTGATCCAGCCTGCGATGCCAATCGCCACGACGGCGATCGATCCTACCCAGATGCCGGGCCCGATCCTGCGCCTGGGCATCGGCTCACCTCCGTTGTACTTTTTCATTCGCCAGCGCGGAGCTTAACGCAACCGCGCGTTTGAAAATCGTTTACTGCCACGTTTGCTGCAAAGCGTCAGGTCCAATCTCCGCGCGACCGGAACCTCCCGGACCAGGGGGCGTTGCCTTGTGACGACTCCACGCGATGGCGCTGCGCAGTCCACGTTGCCGCGGCGCCCGAGCACACCTCCTTAAGTAAGAAAAGGATCCGAATGAGCGATGAGTGGTGGCGCCGTGGGGTGATCTACCAGATCTATCCGCGCTCCCTGCAAGACTCCAACGGCGATGGGATCGGGGATCTGCCAGGTATTCTGCGACGTCTCGATTATGTCGCCGAGCTGGGGGTCGATGCCTTATGGCTCTCCCCGGTGTATCCGTCCCCGATGGCAGATTTCGGTTACGACGTGTCGGACTACATCAACATTCACCCCATGTTCGGTAGCTTGGCGGATTTCGATCGGTTGGTGGCCGAGGCCAAGGGGCGTGGGTTGAAGCTGATTCTGGACTTCGTTCCGAACCATACCTCTGAACGACACCCGTGGTTTCTGGAGTCGCGCAGCTCGCGGCAAAACCCCAAACGAGACTGGTACCTGTGGCGGGATGCCGCCCCCGCGGGAGGGCCTCCCAACAACTGGTCGAGTAACTTCGGTGGGAGCGCGTGGGAATGGGATGAGGCCAGCGGACAGTACTACTATCACGCTTTCTTGAAGGAACAGCCCGATCTCAACTGGCGCAATCCCGACGTGGTCGAGGCGATGCACGCCGTCATGCGCTTTTGGTTGCAGCGCGGAGTGGACGGGTTTCGGGTCGATGTGATGTGGATGCTGATCAAAGATGATCAGTGGCGGGACAATCCCCCGAATCCAGACTATCGGCCCGGGCAACCGCCTCACGACAGTCAGATTCCGCTGTACAACAGTGACCGACCGGAGGTACAGGACGTCGTGGCGGGGCTGCGCCGGGTACTCGATGAATTCAAGGATCGCGTGCTGATCGGCGAGATCTACCTGCCGGTGGAGCGGCTGGTCGCGTACTACGGCGCAAAACTCGATGGCGCGCAGCTGCCGTTTAACTTCCAACTGCTGCAGAGCGCGTGGGACGCCAGCAATATCGCTGCCCGGATCGATCGGTACGAGGGCGCCCTGCCGCCCGGGGGTTGGCCGAACTGGGTCCTGGGCAATCACGACAGGCCCCGAATGGCCTCGCGTGTGGGACTGCCCCAGTCGCGAGTCGCGGCCATGTTGTTGCTGACTCTGCGTGGCACGCCGACGATGTATTACGGTGACGAACTCGGAATGCTCAACGTCCCGATTCCGGCCAATCGGGTGCAGGATCCCCTCGAGAAGAATGTCCCTGGACTGGGGCTCGGACGGGACCCTTGTCGGACGCCCATGCAGTGGGATGCGTCCGAGTATGCGGGTTTCAGCACATCGGAGCCGTGGCTGCCGATTTCCGACGGCCACGCGGCAGTCAACGTGCAGGCGGAAGATGCGGATACCACGTCCCATTTGACACTCTACCGAAGACTACTCCAGCTGCGGAGAAGCCACTCCGCGCTGGCCGTCGGAAGTTATGAGTCAGTGGCGACCACGGGGGACCTCCTCGCGTACATTCGCCGTGCCGAGGGGGAGTCGTTTTTGATTGCGCTCAATCTTGGACCGGCACCTTGCGAGTTTCCCCTGCAATCGCTCGGCTTGCGGGGACGACGCGTGCTGTCCACCTACCTGGATGCGCACGAAGAGGAGACCACAGCGAATCTGGCCCTGCGAGCCAACGAGGGTGTCATTCTGGAACTCGCCCCGGCGGCGCCATGATCAACGATCTCTGGTACAAGAACGCAATCATTTACTGCCTTTCCGTGGGCACCTACATGGATGCTAACGGGGATGGCGTCGGCGATTTCGCCGGACTCATGCGCCGCCTGGATTACTTGCAAGGTCTGGGTGTGACGGCGATCTGGCTCATGCCGTTTCAGACCTCTCCGTGCCGCGACGACGGCTACGACATCTCCAACTATTACGAAGTCGATCCGCGCTATGGCACCCTCGGGGACTTCGTGGAATTCGCGCACGCCGCCAAACAGCGTGGCATCCGCATCATCATCGACCTGGTGGTGAACCACACCTCCAACGAGCATGCCTGGTTCCAGGAGGCGCGCCGCGATCCGGACTCGAAATATCGCGACTGGTACGTCTGGTCGGGCAAGAAGCCGGCCAACTCGAACCAGGGCATGGTGTTTCCCGGCGTGCAGAAATCAACCTGGACGCGCGATCCGGTGGCGCGTGCCTGGTACTTCCACCGGTTTTATGACTTTCAACCCGATCTCAACACCGCCAATCCGGAAGTCATGGCCGAGATCCTGAAGATCATGGGGTTCTGGATCCAGTTGGGCGTGTCGGGGTTTCGCATGGACGCCGTGCCGTTCGTGATCGCGACGAAGGGACCCAAGGTGCGCAAGCCCGTCGAGCAATATGACATGCTGCGTCGGTTGCGTGAGTTCCTGCAGTGGCGCAAAGGCGATGCGATCGTGCTGGCGGAGGCGAACGTTCTGCCCGACACGGATATGCAGTATTTCGGCCGAGCGGGCGACCGCATGCACATGATGTTCAATTTCCAGGTCAATCAGCATCTCTTCTATGCACTGGCCGCCGGGGATACGCGCCCGCTGCGCAAGGCGCTCACAGCCACCAAACCACGACCCGCCACGGCGCAGTGGGGTATGTTTCTGCGCAACCACGATGAGCTCGACCTGGGGCGCCTGACGGTAGAGCAGCGCAAGGCGGTGTTCGCGGCCTTCGGGCCCGAGCCGGGCATGCAACTCTACAATCGCGGGATCCGGCGTCGCTTGGCGCCGATGCTTGGGGGTGATCGCCGGCGTCTCGAGTTGGCCTACAGCCTCATGTTCACCCTGCCCGGCACGCCGGTGGTTCGTTACGGCGATGAGTTGGGAATGGGAGACAATCTCGCGCTCCCGGAGCGCAACTGTGCCCGTACGCCCATGCAATGGTCGACCGAGCCCCATGGAGGATTCACCAAGAGCGACCGGCCGGTCGCGCCCGTGATCGACTTCGGGCCCTTCGGGTATGAGCATCTCAATGCGGCCGACCAGCGCCGCGATCCGGACTCGATGCTCAATTGGACGGAGCGCATCATCAGGATGCGCAAGGAGGTGCCGGAGATCGGCTGGGGCGATTTTGTGTTATTGCAGACCGGGAATCCTGCTGTTTTGGCGCTTCGTTATGACTGGCGCAACAACTCGGTCGTGTTCGTTCACAACCTCGGCGCCATGCCGTGCGAGATATCCTTCGCTGTCGGGATTCCGGGTGAGGCGGGCGATGTGTTGATCAACCTTCTCTCCAACGATCACGCCCATGCGCGAGCTGGCAAGCATCACCTGATGCTCGAGGCGTACGCTTATCGATGGTTCCGTGTGGGGGGACTCGACTATCTGTTGAAACGGAGCGAGATCGACATCCCCGCCGGGCAAAAGTAAGCCGGGTGATGGTGGCGCGTGTTGGGTGCGCGAATCGGCCAATCCCGCACTGACTTGGTTCGCCGGCGACGGCGCTGCATCGGTTTGGCAAGCGCCGCAGCACTGGACCGCATCGTCAGTATCACTCCTGTTTGTTGACAGTGACACTATCTTAAATGCTTCCTGTCACGAATTTCCAGCCGCTCCGCCGAGCGATAAGGTATGCACACTGTCGGGTCCGG
>DATBCZ010000461.1:0-7632 GCA_036270175.1 Steroidobacteraceae bacterium
TCGGCCTGCCTGTAGTCCTCGGGCCGCGTGGTATTCGGGTCGATATGCAGATAGTTGAGCGCGAGCTGCAGTACGTCTTCGGCCGAATCCAGGAAGGTCACGCCGCAGTCCGCGAACCTCGCGATGATGTCCGGCTTGAACAACATGTCGAGACTGTCGAGCGGCGCGTCGGGCATGCGCGCCTTGACCAGGTCGACGTTATAGGCGAAACCGTTGACATGCCGCAGGTACGGCATGGCATACCGGTTACCGGGGTCCGACTCAGCCTCGATCGCCAGGATATGCGGATCGAGATTTTTCCAGCTCGGCAGCTGCGCGCGATCCAGCGGCTGGTAGATACCGGCCTTGATCTGCCGGCTGAAATAGTCTGTCGAGGTACTGACGATGTCGTAGCCCGAATCGCCTGCCATCATCTTCGCCTCGAGTGTCTCGTCGGCGTCGTAAATGTCGTAGACGACCTTGATACCGGTGGCGCGCTCGAAATCCGCAAGCGTGCTCTTACCGATGTAGTCCGCCCAGTTATAGACGTACAACACCTTCTCCTCGGGCGCGCCCTTGCCGCCAGCCATTGCATGCGGGTCCGATCCGCATCCACTGTCCAAAGCGATGACCATACCGATGACCATCGCGACGGCCAGCAGACGCATTGGCCTCATCATGGTACTCGCCCGAAGTGTTCGCGCGCAGCCCGGCGTCGGATATTATTGGCACGATAATAATACCCACGCAAGCCACCGCGGCATGGGGTGAAAATCCGCCGCTCCCGGTCTAGGCGGCGGCCACCTCGAACAGGCTCGTGCCGATGACATCCAGCACCTGGACCCCCGTCAGCGTCGTGAGAATCCACCGCCACCGCACGATGCCGACTTTTCCTGAACTCGACACGCGGGTCTGGAGAACCTCCACGCGCAACTCCACCTCCTCGCCCGGCCGCAGCGGATTGGGCCACTTCACCTGCTCGAGCCCCGGCGAGCCGATCGACTCGGAATCGGCGAGCACATGCGTCACCAGCAGTTGCATGGCGATCGAACAGGTGAGCCAGCCACTGGCGATGAGACCCTGCCAGCGGCTGGCCGCCGCTCGTACCGGATCCGTATGAAACCATTGGGGATCGTAGCGGCGTGCGAACTCCACGATCTCCTCGGCCGTTACGGTACGGCGCCCGGCAGTGAAAACCATACCCGGCTGGAACTCGGCAAATTTCATGACAACAGAATGCTCGTGGCAGTGCGACACTGTATCACCATAGAATTCGCACTCCGCGGCTCCCAGGAGCCAGGCTCCCAGGCCGCCTGCGCGTGTTCCAGCTCTTTGAGGAGACTCGTTTTAGTGCAACCCGCCCTCGTGGTTTTCGATCTTGACGGCACGCTGATCGACAGCGCCCCCGACATGCATCGCGCGGTGAACCTCCTGCTGGCGGATCTGGGGTGCCCCCCGCTCGCGCTCGCCGAAATCAGAACGATGGTCGGCGACGGCGCCTCCGCCCTGATCGCCCGCGCGCTGGCCGCGCGCCAATGTGTGACGGCCGACCCGAACGAGGCCCTGGCACAATTTCTCGAGCACTATGAGGCCGACCCAACGGCGTTCACCCGCACCTTTCCGGGCGTGCCCGAAACGCTGGAGCGCTTGCAGGCATTCGGCCTGACACTGGCGATCTGCACGAACAAGCCGACGCGCCTGACGGAAATGATCCTGAAGCGCCTCGGCATCGAGCGATTCTTTGTACGCGTCGTCGCCGGCGACACGCTGCCCTTCCGCAAACCAGATTCACGCGCTCTACTGGACGTCATGAACAGCTTTGGCACACCTCCGGAAGCGACGCTCATGGTCGGTGATAGCGAGGTAGACGCCGCGACCGCACACGCCGCTAACGTCCCCTTCGTGCTCATGACATACGGATATCACCGCGGCCCGATAGATGGAATATCGAGCATCGCCACGCTCGATCACTTCCGCGAGTTAGCCACCCTGCTACACGCCTGACGGCTCCCGGGACTCAGCGGGTGTCCCCGGGCCCACTCTGCCGCACGCGATCTGAATGTCGCGGCAGCCGCGGCGGCTCGAGTTGTTTCAGCCAACCCAGCAGCGTCGCCGCCAGCGCGATACGGTGATCCGAGTAGCTGTGATCCGTTGGCATCTGCACTTCTGTAACCTGCCCCGAAGGCAACTTACGCACCGCGCTCACGATCGCAACATCGTCGGCGTGTAGAAAGTCGTCCGACTCCACCACCAACACCGGGCGCGAGTTCCACAAATTAGCGTGCGACACCAAATCCCACGCGGCGGCATTCTTCTTCGCCTCATCCAGCAGCGCCTCGGGAGTCGTACCGCTGAGCGGCCCCACGTCACCGCGGAACTCCTCCAACTGCTGTGTATCCAACTGCGGCGAGGGGTGGGTCGCAAACACGCCCGGATTCCAGGCGGAAATCAGGGCTGCACCCAACACGGCGTCATCGCGTTGCGCGCCGATTCCCGCCAGAAACCCGCCCATGCTGTGCCCGATCAAGGCGAGCCGGTGCGGATCGATCCCGAGCTTCGCGACGTTCTCGGGCGTACGCAGATATTCCAGCGCCGCGTGCACGTCATCGATACAGTTACTGAAAGAAAATGTGCCGCCACTACCCCAGGCGCCACGATAGTGAAAAATCAACACGTTCCAGCCCGCGCGCCGCAGTGTCTGCGCCAGGTCGCCGTTCTGCTCGAAACCCGGTAACCCGTGCAAAAACAGCACCGTCGGATGCGGGTCACCGCCGGCCGCGCGATAGAAAACCCCGAACATCACCGCATCGTGACTGGGTATCGCAAGTTGATACATCGCGGCCGGATGAGCCGTGTCCCGCGCCGGGTCGGTGGTAATAGCCGCATCCACCGGTGGGGGTAGCGGCGCCGCGCCCACCATGGCCACCCGCGTCGCCAGGAGCGCGAGCAAAGCGACCGAAACGAGCCGTTCGAGCGACCGGCAGGCGTACCTGTGGCGGGCATACCCGCGCCCGCAGGGATTCTTCACCGTTATAGGCTCCCGATGGACCTGGCCCACCTATAATAGCGTGGCCCTGCCGCGCAGCGGTGTGGTGCTTGTGGTGCTGGTCCTAATCCATCCGCCCGAAATAAACGAGCGTGCGATAAGGAAAAAGCACCTTCCCCGCGCGATTGTGCCGCTCGAACAGGCTGCGCAGACCGGCGATCATGGGCTCGTGCTGGGGATCGCCGCTTTCAGGGGCGTACGACGACGACATGAGCCGTCCCTCGAATCCCGCGTAATCGAAGCTCTGCCGGTTCGGAAACACCGCGACCTCGGGGCGCCGGCCGAAGAACTCGCGCATTTTCGACTCGTCCGCCCGCATGTCCCGCACCCGGTCATATTCGGGTGCATGACGGCGCAACAGCGCGTCATATTCATCCAGCAACGGCATCGCCTCGAGCGGCCTCTCGTTCCAAATGAGTGCGACCCAACCCCGCGGCCGCAGAACGCGCGCCAACTCGCTCCGTGACTTCTGGACATCGAACCAGTGGAACGCCTGGCTGGCGGTAATGAGATCAACACAGGCACTGGGCAACGTCGTTGCTTCAGCAGTGCCCGGGACGCTACGAAACCGTCCGTAGTCATTCAAAAGCCGCTCGGCCGCCGCGCGCATCTCGCGATTCGGCTCGACCGCAAAAACCTCGGCGCCCGTCTCGAGCAGCAACTCGGTCAGAATACCGGTGCCCGAGCCGACATCAGCGACAGCGGAAGTTGCGGCGAGCCCGCACCTCGCACTGAGCAACTCCAGCACCGCGGGCGGATAACTGGGGCGATACTTGATGTAATTCTCGACCCGACTCGAGAAACGCTCGGTGGAGTTCAGCATAGAACCACATTATGACCCAATCGCACGAATCGGGTGGCATCCGCCCCCTGCGCAACTATGCTGATCTCCAGTACCAAGGTCGCGGTGGCCGGATTTCAACGTAAATTGGCGCGAGCATGCCCTTGCCAATTGTCTACGACGAGAGAGAATGTCGCCGCGCCGTAAGGCCCGAGGAGATCGGTTCCAAATGTCTTTGTCTGAAGTCACCACGGCGCGTCCGGTAACCCTTACGCCCGCGTCCGCGCCCACGGCGGCCACGCATACGGCACGATGGCTGACACCCGTCGAGTTGACGCTACTTGGCGCCATCTGGGGCGGATCGTTTCTATTCATGCGTGTTGCGGCCGCCGATTTCGGCCCGTTCGCTCTTGTGGAGGTGCGCCTCGTACTGGGCGCCGTTGTGTTATTGCCGTTCCTGTGGCGCGCGCGCTCCCAGTTCACCCCTGTCCTGTGGCTGCATCTCACCTGGATCTCAGCCATCAACTCGGCCATTCCCTTTATTTTGTTTGCCTGGGGCGCCGAGCGTGCGCCGGCGGGCATCGGCGCCATTACCAATTCCATGGCGGTCATGTTTGCCGCCCTGATCGCGTTCATATTCTACGGCGAGAAAATTGGAACCCTGCGCGCCGTGGGATTACTCGTGGGTTTTGTTGGAGTCGTGGTACTCGCGAGCGGAAAAACCGCCGGAACGAGTGTCGCCCCTGCGGCGCTTGCCGGCACGTCGGCCGCTTTTTTGTACGGCATCGGCGTGAACGTCATCCGGCGCCATCTCAAAGGCATTCCTGCCAGTGCGGTCGCGGCCGCCACCCTGACCACCGCCAGCCTGTTGGTATCACCGCTAGCGATCTACACGTGGCCCACCCACGCGATCCCGGTAATGTCGTGGGTGAGCGCCATACTGCTCGGCGTGCTGTGTACGGGCATCGCCTTCGCCCTCTACTACCGACTCATTCTCCGTATAGGCGGCCCACTTGCCGCCACGGTGACCTACCTCATACCGCTGTTTGGTGTCATCTGGGCGTGGCTCGCCCTGGGAGAGGCACCTACACTGTCAATGGCCGCGGCGGCCGCACTCATCCTGGGCGGTGTCGCGATGAGTCAGCAGCGGGCCGCCAAGGCATAGCGGTTACAGGCCGCTCTGTCCACCCGCCCGACCGCGGCCGAACAGCCACGACCGGCGCGAGCACAGCATCTGACGCTGGCTCGAATTCGAAGGAAAGTGACGGGCGGTTGCGCGCATCGCCAGGACTCAGCCGATGCGCGGCCGACACGTAGTGTCCGTGAGTGAGTCGCTCCAACACCGGCCCGACGTAGCACAACAACGCACCGGGCAGTGCCGGAACATCGATCCACTGACCGTCGAAAAACACCTGCTGGCCTGCCGATTCACCCAGCTTCACGATCGTGAGAAGTCCGCGACCCGCCACTGCATCCACGCGGGTGCCGCTCACCGGGTACTCGCGAATCCGCAACGACGTCACCGGGTTACCGCTGTAGCGATCGACAAAAAAGCTGTCGTCCAAACGCAACCCGCGCGCCATGGCTGTCATGAGCTTGTGACCCAGACCCGTCATGGTCGTGGTGTATTCCCCCACCGTGTCATGAAAACCGGGTAGATCCGCCAATTTCTCGGCGCCGCGACCGTGGACGCGCTCTTCCAAGGCAATGTACTTGCGACCCAGGTCGAGCAAAGTATCGATCAGAACGGGGTCGACTCCGTGACCCAGAATCTGGAACAGCCCGAACGTGCTGGCGGCCCAGTCGACCTGGGCTGCAACGTGATCTCGCCAGGGGTCGCCGATATCAAACAGCGACAGATCGATCGTGGGCAACCGCGGCGGGTCGAGGAAGGTGATCATGCTCGCGCGCTCCTCGTGGATGTACGCAAGGTAACTACGGGCCCTATTACGCCTGATTATTGATCTGCAGGCAAATGACCTTTGGCGCTATGCGTATGCATCTCTTAGGAGGGACGGTATACCAGGGGGCCGCGCCGACCGCGCCGCATCAACAGCGAACTGTGAACGGGTGCGCACGAGCCGCGTCCGCTACCTGCGGCGGGTAAAGCTCCCGGGCCCCATCAAGGTTGCGGGTATCCCGGTAAAGAAGCGGCTCCCCCGGGGTCAGAAGCCCGCCATCGATCACCCGTCCGAGGGCCAGCTCATGATCGCCGGCCGAGACCAGGGAGGCCAACTCACACTCAATGTACGCCAGCGCGTCGACGAGAATCGGGGCCCCACTCAAGCCCGGACGCCAACGCACCTCCGAAAGCTTATTGGTGTCGCGCCCGGACACCGTGCCGAAGTGACTCGCGAGATCCACTTGGCTACGTTTCAGCACGCTGATTGTGAAGGCCCTTCCGCTGTGCAGCACGGGTCGTGAGGCGTGCTCATTTCCCACGGCGATGGCGACCATCACGGGCTTGAACGATACCGGGACCACCGACGAGGCGGTGAACGCATTCGTCCTGCGTCCGTCGGACACGCCCACGACGTACACACCGGTGGAGATCGTTTGCATGAAATCAGCGACTTCGTAAGTCAAGGCAATCCTCCCGCGATCCCGCCGCACCGAAGCTCACTCGATTCAGCACTCGCCGTGCCCGTTGGCACCCGCCTGGCGGGGGCCCTTCCGGCGCAAGCCCGACCGATTCAAGTAAACTGCCACAAAATGCACGACGCCAAACGACTCCTCGACTTCCCCTCCCTGCTCAATGCGCGTGACCTCGGCGGCTATCCTACCGTCGATGGCTCGAAGACCCGCTGGCGCTCCCTGCTACGCTCCGACGACCTGGCGCAACTCACCCTGGCCGGACTGCAAGCGCTCGCGAACTTTGGGGTGGAGACGATCGTCGACCTGCGCTGGCCCGACGAAGTGGCCGACAGCCCCACCCCCATCACCCGCGTCCTGAAACACATCCGCTATGAACAGATCTCCCTCCTCACCCGCACGCAGGAGGAATGGCGGCGCCGGCGAGCGGACAACTCGGCGAAGGAGCTTTGGAATCGCTCCATGCTCGAGCAGGTGCGCGAGGAGCTCAAAGAGGTGTTGGAGGTCATCGCCACAGCGTCTCCCGGGCCGCTGCTGTTTCATTGTGTGGCTGGCAAGGACCGCACGGGAGTCATCGCAGCTCTAATGTTAGCTGTGGCGGACGTCGTACCCGAAGCGATTGCCTACGACTACGCGGCGAGCACTGAGAATCTCCGCGATGCGTACTTGAAGCGCTATGCCGACGCCGACCCCGCCGCGATCATCGACGCCGTGCAATGTCCCGAGGCCGGTGTTCACAACATGCTCGCCTACCTCGAGAAGCTCGGCGGCGCCCGCGCCTACCTCGAGGAAATCGGCTTATCCCAGGAACACATCGCAAGGCTGCGCGCGCGGCTGCGGGACTAAATCGGCGCACCGCGCCGTACTCGGCGTCGCGCCGGACTCGGCCGGTGCGCCCTTCCCGGGGCGTCGCGATGTATGCAAACGCAGTGTTGGTAGAACCTAACCCTCCCGCGCGGAAAAGCGCGGCAGAATTACTCCTGCCGCGCGAGCTCCCTACTTCGGAGCAAACTCCACCGTCGTCGTCCAGTGCGGATAGGCCACATGGGTGGTGTCGATCACCAGATTCCCATGCGCGTTCGGCGCACTGGAAGAGAGTTCGACGTCCGAGGCAACTCCACAAGGCACATCCACTGGAAGCGGGCTGGTCACCGTGATGGCCTTCGCGGCATTGACGTCCGCGGGATCCTGGCTGACCGGTTCGATGTGGGCGCCGGTGATTTGAGTCGCCTGG
>DATBCZ010000462.1:0-19070 GCA_036270175.1 Steroidobacteraceae bacterium
GCACCCGGCATCCGTGCACCAGCAGTCTGTGCGCCTGGCATCGTCGCGCCGGATTGCGCCGCGATGCCGGGCATCCCGGTCTCGTTCGCAATCACCGGCCCCGTGCCCCAGTCGGCACGCACCTCTGCAAACCGGGCCAGCTCTCGCCAGAACTCCGCAGGCTGCGCCACCGACCACGCATACAGATCGCTGAAGTCGCTCAACCGCAATCCCATGCGGGCGTTTAGGCCGTCAATGAATCGCGTCAGGTTGGCATCGGCCACGCGAGCAGCAGAAGGACGCCAGATTTCCGACATGTCGAGAAAGTCCCGCTTGAGTGATGGGTAGTAACCGGCTCCCGGCTACAACGACTGGTAGTTAGGCCCGGAGCCGCCCTCGGGGGTGGTCCAGTTGATGATCTCGTACGGATCCTTGATGTCGCAAGCCTTGCAATGCACGCAATTCGCGGCATTGATCTGCAGACGCTTGCCACCCTCTGGGGCGTCGACGATCTCGTAGACACCCGCCGGGCAGAACCGTTGGCAAGGATTGCCGAATTCCTTCGCGCAGCGCTCGATACACACGTTCGTATCGAGCACCTTCAAGTGGGCCGGCTGATTCTCGTCATGCGTAGTCGACGCAAAGAATACGGAAGCAAGGCGATCACGCGGCGGCAGCGTGCGATCCACCCATTCGCGATTCACTTCCGGGTAGTCGGACAGATACTTCAGGCGCGCGTAGTCGGGCGTTCTGCTCTTCAAGGTCCACGGCGTACGGCCCCCGGTGACCACTTCGAGCGCCGCGTTGGCCATGCCGAACCAGAGTCCCTTTTTGAACCCGGGTTTGTAGTTACGAACGGCCTTGAGCTCCTGGCCGCCCGGCGAGGCCCGCCAGCGTGCGTCGAAGCCATCGGGTGAGCCCACTTCCGCGAGGTTTTCCGCGGCCAACATGCCCGAGCGGATCGCCTGGTGAATGCCCTTGATCTTCGGGACGTTGACGCCGCCGCCGGAATCCCCGACGAGCATCGCACCGGGCATGTCGAGGCGCGGAATCGACTGCCAGCCGCCTGCGGCGATGGTGCGCGCCCCCGCGGCCAGGATCTCGCCCCCTTCCAGAAAGGACTTCACGCTGGGGTGATGTTTGAACTGCTGGAACGCCTCGAACGGCGAGAGGCGCGGGTCTTCATAGTCGAGTCCGACGACGAAGCCGACATAGGCGCGGTTATTGTCGAGGTGATAGATGAAACTGCCGCCATAAGTGCGGGAGTCCAACGGCCAGCCGAGCGAGTGTTGAATCAGCCCGGGCTCGACCCGACCCTCCGGGAGTTGCCACAACTCTTTCAGCCCGAGGCCGTAGCTCTGCGGACAGCAGCGCGCGTCGAGTCCAAACCGGCGAATGAGTTGCTTCGCGATGCTGCCACGGGCGCCTTCGGCGATTACAGTGGTGCGCGCCCGGATCTCCGGCCCAGGCGTGTAGTTCGGCCCCGGCTTACCGTCCTTCTCGATACCCATGTCACCGAGACGCACGCCGGCTACGGATTCATCGGCGTTAAACAGAGGCTCCGCGGCTGCGAAGCCTGGGAATACGTCCACACCCAGTGCTTCGGCCTGCTGCGCCATCCATGGCGTGAGCTGTCCCAGCGAGATGATGAAGTTGCCGTGATTGTGCAGCTGCGGCGGTGTGGGCAGCGCCATGCTGCCGGTGCGGGTCATGAAGCGGAACTCGTCGCGCTTCGCCGCAACACAGATCGCCGGTGGCGACTGCCGCCACTGCGGCAGCAGCGCATCCAGCGGCCCCGGTTCCATGACCGCCCCGGAGAGCGCCTGGGCGCCCACGGCGGAGGCCTTCTCCAGCACGCAGATGTTGGTGTCAGGTTTGAGCTGTTTGAGCCGGATGGCGCAGGAAAGGCCGGCTGGCCCTCCGCCCACGATGGCGATGTCATATTCCATGACATCGCGCTCGACCGCATTGTTCTCCACGGCGGCGCTACTCACGATGGTAAGATCCTCGAGACCTACTTGGGTTGCATGCGGATCGCGCCGTCGAGGCGGATCGTTTCGCCATTCAACATGGGTATTTCGAAAATGGCCGTCACGAGTTGTGCAAACTCGACCGGCTTACCCAATCGGGACGGGAAAGGGACCTGGCTCGCAAGCGAGTCCTGCAGTTCCTGCGACATCGCGTCCATCATCGGCGTGTGGAAGATGCCCGGCGCGATCGAAACGCATCGGATGCCGAACCGCGCGAACTCACGTGCGATGGGCAATGTCATTCCGGCGAGACCCGCCTTCGTGGCGGAATACGCCGCCTGGCCAATCTGGCCTTCAAACGCGGCGACCGAAGAGGTATGGATGATCAGCCCGCGCTCGCCGTCTTCGGTGGGCGCATTGTTCTGCATTATCGCCGCCGCCGCCTTGTCGCACAGGAAGGTGCCGATGAGATTGATGTGGACGACTTTGGCGAAGAAGTCCCCGGCCATCGGTCCGTTCTTGCCGAGCACGCGGCCCGCGCCCACCACTCCGGCGCAATTCACGAGTAGGTTGATGCCGCCCATCTGGGCCCTGGCGCTTTCCATCGCCGCATTCACCTCGGCTTCGGAGGTCACGTCACATCGGACGAACAGAGCGTTGGCACCAAGAGCGGTGGCGGCAGCACGGCCCGACCCCTCCTGCACGTCCAGAATGACGACCTTGCCCCCCTTCGACACGACGTATTGAGCAACCGCATTGCCCAGGCCGGAAGCCCCGCCCGTTACGACGGCGCGTGCATCTTGAATCTTCATTTCATGCGCTCCGCGCAACCTTCTCTGCGGGTCGTAAGCGACCCGCGAAATGTAGCGGCGCTGCGCGCCGATCCGGAAGCGCTATTCATTTTTTCTTGCTCCTCAAACCTCTTACCCTATCATTTCTACGGCCAGCGCGACCGCTTCGCCGCCGCCGATACACAGGGAGGCAATACCCCGCTTCCCGCCCCGCCGCCGAAGTGCGTAGAGGAGCGTCGTCAGAATCCGTGCGCCCGTAGCGCCGATCGGATGGCCGAGCGCGCAGGCGCCACCGTTGACGTTCACCCGTGCATGGTCGATGTCGAGGTCATGCATGGCCGCCATTGGTACCGCTGCGAATGCCTCGTTAATCTCGTAAAGGTCGGCGTCATGCGGACGCCAACCGAGCTTCGCCAGCGTCTTCTTGATTGCACCCACCGGCGCCGTCGTGAACCACTCGGGCTCATGCGCATGGCTCGAGTAAGCCAGCACTCGCGCGAGGGGTTTCAACCCGCGCGCCTCAGCCGCGGCTGCGCTCATCACGACCAGCGCCGCGGCGCCGTCCGAGATGGACGAGGAACTGGCGGCCGTGACCGTGCCGTCCTTGCTGAACGCGGGTTTCAGAGTCGGGATCTTTTCTATGTTGCAGGTCCCGGGGGTTTCATCACGTGAAACCACGGTCTCGCCTTTACGCGTCTTCGCCGTCACCGCAACCACTTCGTCATCGAATTCGCCGGCCCCGAGGGCTCGCATCGCGCGACGCACCGATTCGGCTGCGAAGGCATCCTGCGCGGCGCGCGTGAAGTTGTATTTAGCGGCCGTGGAGTCTCCGAAGGAGCCCATCGCCCGGCCGTCGAACGGGCTCTGCAGGCCGTCGTAAATCATGTGGTCGAGAATTTCGCCGTGGCCCATGCGATAGCCCGCACGCGCCTTGGGCAACAGGTACGGGGCGTTGGACATGGACTCCAGGCCGCCGGCGAGAATGATCTGCGCCTCGCCCGCCTTGATCTGGTCCGCGGCCATCATGACGGCCTTGAGCCCGGATCCGCACATCTTGTTGATCGTGGTGGCGGGCGTTCCAATCGGCACTCCGGCACCCAACGCGGCCTGGCGCGCGGGCGCCTGGCCGAGGCCGGCCGAAAGCACGCACCCCATGATCACTTCCTGGATATCACTTCCCTTCAAGCCCGCCGCCTCGAGCGCGCCTTGCAGCGCCGCGCTGCCGAGTTGTGTAGCGGTCAATGGCGTGAGCGCGCCTTGAAATGCGCCGATGGGAGTGCGCTTGGCGGAGACGATAACAACATCTGACATGATGAACCTCTGCAGTTGTTCTCAGCGGCCGGCTCGCGTAGCGGCCTGGCGTGAGGTTGCGGCCCGGCGTGGGGTGGCGCGGCGCGCGGCGCTTACGGTAGCGGCACGCGGACGCAGCCCGTTTTCGAATATGGTCACGAAGGCGTCGGCGATCTCGGCGCCCGTCATCGACTGATTCTCGCGATACCAGTGGGCGATCCAGTTGAGAGCGCCGGCCAGCGCGAAGGCGGTCATCTTCGGATCGCAGGGATGAATCGAGCCGTCCTGGACGCCTTCGCGGATGAGACGGCGGATGCCCTGATCGATCTCCGACTTGAGCGCCTTGATGTGACCGCTCATTGCCGGCGACAGGTCCTGCTCCTCGGCGCGGACCATGCACCAGCCGAACTCGGACGCGACGGCTTCTCCATAGTGGCGCAGCACGCCGTTCAGTCGCTCGCGCCCCGTCACCTTCAGTTGTTTCACTTCGCGGAAGGCGGCCCGGATCTGCTCCACGCCCGCGACGAAACACTCAAACAGGAGTTGCTCTTTGTTCGTGACGTAGTAGTAAACGGTCGGCTTCGTGACGTCGAGCGCGGCGGCGATGTCATCGAGTGAGGTGTTGTGATAGCCCTTGCGGTTGAAGGCATGGGCGGCCGCCCGGATTACCGCTTCGCGCTTCACTTCGCGCTCGCGGACCCGCTCACGGCTCGCCCGCCAGGGGGAGGCCGGCGAGGGGCTCTGTTTGACGGCGGGAGGGGATGTTCGGCGGTTTGCCATCGGCTATGCTCGGCGCTTGTGACTCGGACGCTCTCTATACGCAATTATAGCGGCTGCGGCGCCCGCCGCGTGACGGAATGCTGCGGCAGCGGGCGGCCCGGCCAGACCTTGGATTGACCGCCAAAGCCCGCATCCACCATACTCGCGAGTAGCCATCTTACTGGTGCGTAAAGGATCCCCCTTCAAGGGGCCCGCCGCACCCCAAGCGAGAGCCCCATGAACGCCGGCCTCCAGAGCAGCGCCGCCCTCGAGCAGCTTCCCGCCAAGCCACCGCTGCGCTTCGTTTCCGCCGCCTCCCTCTTCGACGGACACGATGCCGCCATCAACATGATCCGGCGCCTGCTACAGGCGCACGGCGCGGAAGTGGTCCATCTAGGCCACAACCGGAGCGTCGCGGATATTGTGCGCGCCGCCATCCAGGAGGATGCGGACGCCATCGCCGTAAGCTCCTACCAGGGCGGGCATAACGAATACTTCGCCTACATGGTGGATATGCTCCGCGAGCGCGGCTATGAACATGTCCGGGTGGTGGTTGGGGGTGGGGGCACCATTTCTCCGGAGGAGATCGAGGCGCTGGAGCGCCACGGGGTGGAGAAAATCTACACCACGGAGGACGGCCGCCGGATGGGCCTGAACGGCATGATCGACGACGTCTTCACCCGCCTGGGCGCCGCACCGAAACCGAAGTACGAGTTTCGGCCACTGAATGCGCGCGACCACGGCCCCATCGCCCGGGCGATTTCGGTGCTCGAAGGAGCGGAGGAGTCCGCGACCACCGGGGAACAGATCCGCCGCGCCCTGGCGCGGGCCCGGCACAAGGCCCCGGTCATCGGCATTACCGGCACCGGTGGAGCCGGAAAGTCGAGCCTCACCGATGAGCTGCTCGCACGCCTGGTGCGCTCATTCCCGGACTTGCAGATTGCCGTCGTGGCGATGGATCCGACCCGACGGCGCAGCGGCGGGGCGCTTCTGGGCGACCGCATCCGCATGAACAGCCTCGCCGCCGAGTCGATTTTCATGCGCTCGCTGGCGACGCGGCGACAGAATCTCGCCACCTCCGCCGTCCTGAAGGATGTGATCGGGTTGTACGAGGCGGCGGGGTTCGATCTCATCATTGTCGAGACCGCCGGCATCGGTCAGTCGGACACTGAGATCGTCGATTTTGTCGACCTGTCGTTGTATGTGATGACGAGCGAGTATGGCGCCGCGAGCCAACTCGAAAAGATCGACATGCTCGACTACGCCGATCTCATCGTTCTCAACAAGAGCGAGAAGCGCGGCGCCGAGGACAGCTTGCGTGATGTGCGCAAGCAATGGCGGCGCAATCACCCCGACGGCGCGAAGCTCGCGGATGCCGAGATTCCGGTGTTTCCGACGATCGCGAGTCGTTTCAACGACCCCGGCGTGAATCGATTGTTCGCGGCGATCTGCAAGCGGCTGTCCGGGAAAGGGATCGGGGCGATCTCCTGGGCGGTGGCTGACGTAGGTCCCACCGAGTTGACGAAGCGTGAGCCTCTGATCCCGGGCACCCGTACGCGTTATCTCGCCGACATTGCACAACATGGCCGTGGTCTGCGTGCGCGGATCGAAGAGCAGGTCGAAGCTGCACGCCGCGCGTTTGGCATGTTTGAAGCGTTGAAGACGTTGCATGATGCGCAGCTTCCCGGCGAGCTCGAAAGATTTTCCGAATCCGCTCTCACGGACGCCGCGGCGGACGGTACGAAGCGTGAACTGCGAGCTGCTTATAACAAGGCGCTCGACGCGATGGGTGCCGACGCTGTCGGTGAGCTGAAGGCGTGGCCTGCGCGCGTACGCTCCGCGACGGACGAAACCTACTCCTACAAGGTTCGCGACCGGATGGTGACCGGAGAGAATTACACGGAGAGTCTCGCGCACCAACGGGTGCCGAAGCTCGCCGTGCCGAAGTTTCGTGACTGGGGCGAGATTCTTCACTTCATTCTTACGGAGAACCTGCCGGGCGCGTATCCCTACACGGGTGGGGTTTACCCTTATCGGCGTGAGGAAGAGGACCCAACCCGCATGTTTGCCGGGGAGGGGGCACCGGAACGGACGAACCGCCGCTTCCATTACGTCGCCGGCGATCACGGCGCGGCACGCTTGTCGACTGCATTCGACTCGACCACTCTCTATGGAGAGGATCCGGACACGCGACCTGACATTTACGGCCGCACGGGTAACTCGGGAGTGTCGATCGCCACCCTCGACGACATGAAAAAGCTCTATTCGGGCTTCGATCTGTGTTTGCCGTCGACATCGGTGTCCATGACCATCAACGGTCCCGCGCCCATGTTGCTGGCGATGTTCATGAACACCGCCATCGATCAGAGGGCCGAGCGCTATCTGAAGGCCGAGGGACGCTGGAGCGAAGCCGAGCGGAAGATCGAAGCGCTGCAGCGGAGCGCGGCCGAGCGGGGCTGTCCGAAGCCAACCTACAAGGGCGAGCTGCCAAAAGGACATGACGGCGCCGGGCTCGCGTTTCTGGGCGTAACCGCCGACGAGATCCTCGAGCCCGAGGTCTATGCGCGCATCAAGGCCGAGGCGCTGCAGGCCGTGCGCGGCACGGTACAGGCGGACATCCTGAAAGAGGATCAGGCGCAGAACACCTGTATCTTCTCCACCGAATTCGCGCTGCGCATGATGGGCGACGTGCAGCAGTATTTCATCGAGCGGAAGGTGCGGAATTTCTATTCCGTCTCCATCTCCGGCTACCACATCGCGGAAGCCGGCGCGAACCCGATCTCACAACTCGCGTTCACGCTCTCCAACGGCTTTACGATCGTCGAGTATTACCTCGCGCGGGGTATGAAGATCGACGATTTCGCGCCGAACCTGTCGTTCTTCTTCTCGAACGGCATGGACCCGGAATACGCGGTGATCGGGCGTGTCGCACGGCGCATCTGGTCCCGGGCCATGCGCGATCTGTATCGCGCCGGACCCCGCAGCCAGATGTTGAAATATCACATCCAGACTTCAGGCCGCAGCCTGCATGCGCGCGAAATTTCATTCAACGACATTCGCACCACCCTGCAGGCGCTGTACGCCTTGTTCGACAACTGCAACAGCCTGCATACCAACGCCTACGATGAAGCGCTCACGACTCCCACGGAGGAAAGCGTGCGGCGCGCCGTCGCCATCCAACTCATCATCAACCGCGAGTTGGGGCTGAACAAGAACCAGAATCCCTGGCAGGGCTCGTTCGCGATCGAGTATCTGACCGACCTGGTCGAGGAGGCGGTGTACAAGGAGTTCGAGTCCATTTCCGAGCGCGGTGGTGTCCTGGGCGCGATGGAGACCATGTACCAACGCGGCAAAATCCAGGAAGAGTCGCTCTACTACGAGACCCGCAAACACGACGGCAGCCTGCCGATTGTCGGCATCAACACCTTCCTCTCGAAATCGGATGCGAGCGAGGAGCACAAAGGTGCGCAGCTCATCCGCTCGACCGAGCAGGAGAAACAGGACCAGGTGGCTGCGGTTCGCGCATTTCAGGCGCGCAATGCTGGCGCCTCACCTGCCGCGCTCCGCAAGCTACAACTGGCCGCGGCCAGCGGTGGCAATGTGTTCGGCGAGCTCATGGAGTGCGTCAAGGTCTGTTCGCTGGGACAGATCTCGCACGCTCTGTATGAGGTGGGAGGGCAGTACCGCCGGAACATGTGAGGTCGGGCTCACCGAGCTCACTGAGGATCGCCGCCCGCGCACGGTCGCGAAGGTCGATCGCGGCGTCCGCGGCGGCCGCCACCTGTGGAGCGATCGGCGAGAGAATCCGAACTTCGATACGCCCCGGCCGTGGAAGGCCGCCGGTCGGCGATAGCGCGACCCGCGTGCCCCTTACGGTCGCCGGCACGACGGGGCATCCCGCGCGAATCGCGGTGGTGAACGCCCCTGTATGAAACTTCAGCAATCCGGGGATGGTTGTGAACGTGCCCTCCGGGAAGAAGGCGAGCGAATTGCCGTTGATGGCGTCTCGCAGCACGCGTCGTGCGTCTGCCGCGCCCCGATTTCGATTGAACCGCTCCACGAAATGCGAGCCGAGGCGGCGCAGCAGCAGTCCCGCAAGCGGCACGCCGTTCATCTCCCGCTTGATGACGAAGGAGAATTGCGCCGGAAGCGCAGCCGTGAACACCACGCCGTCGAGATAGCTCGCGTGGTTTGACACGACGACACATTGCCCCTCAGGCAGGTGGTCAGCTCCTTTCACGGTGAGCCGCATGCCCGCCAGCAAGAAGAACGTGCGCGACATCGCGCGGGCAACCGCGCGTCGCCGCCGCGTGCCGGGAATCACGAGCACAAGGACGAGGGTGCTCAAGCCCAGCAGCAGGAACAGCACAATCGCGTAGACCCCATAGAGGAATCTGAACGGGGCCAGGGCGGCTGGGCCCCCTTGGCGTGGTGAATTTTCCGCGGGATGGGCTGTCATGCCACTTGTATCGACGAACGGCGGTCCCGGAGCATGTGAACTGGTTCTCTTTATGTTAATGCGAGGACGTAGATGTGAAGGCAATCACGTCGGTATCTTGGCCGTGCTCACCATACTGCAGCAGCAAGTTTATGGGACTTTGAGGCTCGTTACAGTCGAGCGCACCGGTCGGTGCGCACGGGCTTCCAGTGAGATGGGCTTTGTCCAACCAGGCCGCCGCAATTGCCATGATGCCCAACGCCGATGCTGCCGACCCGGCAGTATCACGCTTTCTCGATGCAGTGTGGATGGAGCGCGGGCTCTCAACCAACACTCTCGCGGCCTATCGTGCCGATCTGACTGCGCTCGCGCGTTGGTTGCACGAGCGGCAGACCCCGATCATGCGCACCACACGCGCGGATCTCCAGGATTTTATTGCGTACCGCGTTACCGCGGGCGCGCGTCCGCGCTCGACGGCGCGGCAGCTTTCGAGCTTCAGGCGCTTTTTCCGATATCTCATGCGTGAAGGGGTAATCCGCGAGGATCCCACCGCGCAGATTGCGATGCCCAAGATCGGCCGCTCGCTGCCGAAGTCGCTGTCGGAGGAAGAGGTTGAATCCCTGCTCGGTGCGCCTGTCGTGAGCGATCCGCTCGGCAATCGTGACCGCACCATGCTGGAAGTCCTCTACGCAACGGGCTTGCGCGTCTCCGAGCTGGTGAACTTGCGCCACGGCCAGGTCAACACCACCCAGGGCGTGATTCGCATCCTCGGCAAGGGCAATCGTGAGCGGCTCATTCCGCTGGGCGAGGAAGCCATGCGCTGGCTCAAAGACTTTGCGGGGGGCTCGCGGAGCGAGATTCTCCTCGAGCGCCAGACGGACTACCTGTTTCCGACACGGCGTGGCGATCGCATGACGCGCCAGGCTTTCTGGCACATCATCAAACGCTACGCACGCAAAGCCGGCATCGCGAAGGAACTCTCGCCGCACACTCTGCGGCATGCCTTCGCAACCCACTTGCTCAACCACGGTGCGGATTTGCGTGTCGTGCAAATGCTCCTCGGTCACAGCGATCTCTCGACCACGCAGATCTACACGCATGTGGCTCGCGAGCGCCTCAAAGAGCTGCATTCGGCGCATCACCCACGAGGGTGATCTGTCGGCCGCCGCTGACGCGCTGTCCGGGCGGAACTGCTCTGCTAGACTCGGGTCCATACCGACACATTGAAATCGCGTTTCGCCGGACAGGTTCCATGCTCGTCAGAATTTCCGTACTGCTGTTGAGTCTGGCGAATGCCACGGTGGCCCTTGCGGCGCAGGCGGAGGCCCCGACGGCCGTGGCACAGCCGGTGGCTGCCCAACAGGCGGTTGGCGGAGCACCGGCCGCTCCTATACCGGCCGCCGGAACGCCGGCCGCTGCCACCGCTCCCGCGAAGGTCGATCCTCGCGTCGAGATCTCGAGCCGCATCCCGGGCACCAAGCCCGAGGAGTTGCGGGCGACGCCCATCCCGAACATCTACGAGCTCACCCGGGGCAGCGAAATCGCCTATGTGACCACTGACGGCAAGTACGCCATCAGCGGCGACCTGTTCGATATTCCGAAGAACGACGACCTCACCGAAGACCATCGGCGCGATTTGCGTGTCCAGCAGATCGGCTCGATTCCCGAGAGCCAGATGGTGATCTTCGGACCGAAGGACCCGAAATATACCGTCACGGTGTTCACGGACGTCGATTGCGCTTATTGCCGCCAGCTGCACAGCCAGATCGCCGACTACAACCGGCTCGGGATCCGGGTGCGTTACCTGTTCTACCCCCGCACCGGTCCCAACACCGAGTCGTGGACCAAGGCCGAGGCAGTCTGGTGCTCCGACAACCGTAATGACGCGCTCACACGCGCCAAGCTGGGTCAGCCCGTGAAGGCCAAGAACTGCGGCGAGACTCCGGTAGCCCGCACCTACGCCATGGGGCGCGATTTTGGCCTGCAGGGCACCCCGGCCATCGTGGCCGCGAACGGCACCATGTTCCCGGGCTATCTGCCGCCGAACGATCTCTTGCAGGAGCTCAAGAAGGCACAGCGGCAGTAGGGCGACGGCTACTTCTCCAGTAGCTTGAGCTTATCCGGTTTGCCTTCCCATTCCTTGGCGTCCGCCGGGGCGTCCTTCTTCTCGGTGATCACCGGCCACTGCTTGGCCAGTTCGGCGTTGAGCTGCTTGAAGTGCTCCTGCCCCGCCGGCAGCTCCTCTTCGGAGAAAATCGCCTCGATGGGGCATTCCGGCTCGCACAGGGTGCAATCGATGCATTCGTCCGGATCGATGGTGAGGAAGTTCGGGCCTTCGTGGAAGCAATCGACCGGGCAGACCTCCACGCAGTCCATGTATTTGCACTTGATGCAGTTTTCGGTGACGACGAAAGTCATTCGTTTTCCTAAAAAGGTGGCTCGTCCACCGCGCGCCAGCGGCGGCGGGGGGACTCAATATTGTGCCATGCTCGCGGCGTCGCGTCCTGAGCGAGGCGAATAACCGGTGGCGCGATCGACCAGGCGCGGCCGGCTATGGCTATAGCCGGGCCATCCGCCGGTCCACCTCGGTGAAGTGGTGGGGCTCCCGTCCCGTTGCCCGGTCTTCCAGGTAGCGTCGGAGGGTGTAATCCGTGCTCGGAAAGGCGATGTCGCCCCACGGAATGTCTTCGGGCCGCACCAGCTCAGCTTCCAGGCTTTCGGTGCCCGCACCGTATTCCGGCGTGCGCATGGTGGCACGAAAGAATACATGCACCTGCTGTGCGTGCAGCACGTGTACAACGGTGAGGAGCGTCCCGATCTCCGCATCGGCGAGCGCCTCCTCCTTACATTCGCGGGCGGCCGCCTGTTGGAGGGTCTCGCCGTTCTCCATGAAGCCCGCCGGCACCGTCCAGAAGCCCCGTCGAGGCTCGATGGCGCGACGGCACAAAAGAATCCGTCCCTCGTGCTCCGGCACGCAGCCCACGACGAGCTTCGGGTTCTGATAGTGGATGGTCCCACAAGCGTCGCACACGTAACGCGCGACTAGATCGCCCGGGGGTATGCGAAGTTCGACCTTCGCGCCGCATTGGTTGCAGAAGTTCATGGTTCGTGCGGGAGGATAGGGGGGTGCCGGCTCTAGAGCAACTGTTCCCACAGACGCCAGAAACTCTCGCGAAGGTGCTCGAGCGCCGAGCGGCGGGCCCATTGGTCCGGCTCGATCTCTTGCGCGTGTTGCAAGTCCGCGGTGAAGTCGTCGGCGAGCCGCTCGCCGGTTTCCTTTCCCAACACCACGGCGTCGAGCTCATCGTTGAAGAGGACGCTGCGGTGGTCGAAGTTGGATGACCCGACGATGGACCAGACGCGGTCGATGACCATGGTCTTCGAGTGCAGAATCCCGTCGTCACGCTCGTAGATCTTGACGCCCGCCCGCAGGAGTTCTTCGTAGTGAGAGTGTTGCACCGCCAGCGCCGGGCCCGAGTCGCTGTGCGCTGGCAGGAGCAGCCGGACATCCACGCCCCGGCGGGCCGCGGCCATCAGGCCTTCTTTCTCCTGATGCGTCGGGACGAAGTAGGCTCCGGTGATCCAGATGCTGCTTTCCGCGTTACGAATCGCCGATATCGCAGTGACGTAGTAGCGCCGTTTGAGTTTTGCCGGGCTGCTTCCCAGGATGCGAACAACTTCATCTCCCGGCGGTTGTGAGGGAGGATCGGGGTCGGCGTCAGCTCCGAGCGGTACTCCCTGCTGCTCGTGCCAGTGATCCCTGAAGAGTGTTTCGAGCTCCGGCACCACGGGGCCGATGATCTGGATGTCGGTGTCATGCCAGACGTCCTGCGGCTTCTCGGGAGCCGCGGCTTGCGGTGCGCTTTGGTAGGTCGAGCTGAGATTGACACCGCCGAGAATCGCCACCGTGCCATCGGCTACCAGCAGTTTGCGATGATCGCGTGAGTTCAGCGCGAAGTGACGCTTCCAGGGATTGGGAGGATTGAATTCGGCCATCTGCACGCCGGCGGCGCGCAGTTTGTCGAAGAAGCCCGAGTCGGTGCCGATGGAGCCGATGCCATCATAGATGACACGCACGTGAACGCCCGCCTGGCTCTGGCGTACGAGGAGGTCGCTCAGGGTCTCGCCCTCGCACGTCACGTCCTCGAAGATGTAGTACTCGAGATACAGGTAACGGGTCGCCTGCCGGATCGCCGCGAACATCGCGGGAAAGGTCTCGGTGCCGTCGCGCAGGATGCGGACCTGGTTGCCGATAAACAGGGGGCTCTCCGCCACGATCTGCTCGACGGCCAGGTGGCGCTCGAGCGCGCCCGCATCGGGCCACTGTGCGGCGAGGCGGCCGAGTACGGCCCTCGACTGTCGGGATGAGAGGGGGCCGCGCGCGCCGAAGACCTTGATCTGCGAGCCGTCGGACGCCTTGACCAGATCGGCCTCGTCCACCACCGGAACGTGAGCGCAGCCGGCCGCGGCAAGCGCAATGCCGAGAAGGGCGGCGAATTTCCGACCGGGATGGCTCATCCGTTGGTTTGGTTACCGGTTTATGACCGCCGCGCGACCGACTTGCTAACGGGTCTGCCCGTAAACTGCCCGGCAGTGAAGATACAGCAACTGCGTTTTCTCGCGGCTGTCGCGCAGAACGATCTCAATATTACGGCTGCCGCGGCCAAACTGTGTACGACACAACCCGCGGTGAGCAAGCAACTCAAGCTCCTGGAAGACGAGCTCGGGTTCAATATCTTCGTGCGCCGTGGACGTACGCTGGCCAAAATAACCCCGCCCGGTGAGCGCGTCATCCGCCACGCGCTGAAGTTGCTGCGCGAAGCACAGAACATCAAGGGTATCTCGGCCGAGTTCGAAGACGAGGACCGCGGCACGCTGTCCATCGGAACCACGCACACGCAGGCGCGTTACGTCCTGCCGCCCGTTATCCAGACCTTCCGCGATAGATACCCCAACGTGCAGTTTCACCTGCACCAGGGAACCTCGGAGCAGATCGCGGAGATGGCGGAGTTCGATCGTATCGACTTCGCCATTGCAACGGGCTCGCACGAGTTGTTTGGCAAGTACGTCCTGTTGCCGTGTTATCGATGGCACCGGCGCATCATCGTGCCGCAGGGACATCCGTTGGCCGCGGTCAGCGAGCCTTCGCTCGAGGATCTCGCCGCGCACCCGATCGTCACCTATGTGTTCAGTTTCAATGGCCCGTCGTCCTTGCATGACGCTTTCGCCAAAGCGGGGCTTACCGCGAATGTAGCCCTAACGGCGTGCGACGCTGATGTCATCAAAACATATGTACGCCTCGGGCTCGGTGTCGGGATCATTGCCAACGTCGCCTTGCACCCGGCAGAGGATCGCGATCTCGTGTCCATCAGTGCCGCACATCTGTTCCCAGGGCACAAAACCTGGCTCGGCTTCGCGCGCGATGGACTGCTGCGTCGGTATATGTACGACTTCATTTCCCTGTTGGCACCGCATATCGACCGGGCGCGGGTCGATCGCGCGGCTGAGTGCGATACGCAGGAAGAGGTCGATGCACTATTTGCGGGCGTTCAACTCGCCGCCCGTTGATCCTGGCCAGAATGACCACGCCATGCCTCTAGGAGCCCTGAGCGCTGGCGCTGCGACGCGAAAGGGAATGCTGTGTGAGGCATCACATAATCTATCGTTGAGCTGTGCTCAATTTCACGGACCTGATGCGGTGCGAATGCTTATTGTCACATCCGTCCCAATGGAGTTGATTGTCCGCAAATGGGTACGTCTCTGGCCGAGTGCAAACAGCAGAATGCCGACCTCACGGTGCGGCAATTGCCGCTTGGGCTGGAGAGTCCCGCGCACTTCGCCGATTCGGCTGCGGGCGCCGCGCGGCACCTGCTAGCACGCCGCACGGTACTGGACGACACGCTCCGGCGCCCTCCGTCAGAGGGGGCCACCATCCTGCTCCGTTCCCCGCCTATACCCGCGGCACTGCTAACGCTCACCGGCAAGCGGACGCGCGACCGATTCAGAAACCTGTTGCACATGGCGAATCTCGAAGTCGATGTGTGCAATGGCGCCGCAGACGCGCTCGAGCGCCTGGCGGTCCGTGTTCATGCCCTCATGTTCACCGATGACGTCGAACTCATCCGAAGTGCGCGCCAACTGCCTTCAGGCGTCGCCACACATATCGTGTTCGTGGGCGAGTCCGATGAGTTGCAGGAGTCGGATGCTCTTCGCGCCGGCGCCAACGACTGCATGCCGAGCGACGCGCGTGGTGAGCACTTCTGGGCTCATCTCACGATCGCGCGACGTATTGCGGACCTCGCGGCGTCGCTACAAATTGCGCTGCGAGACAACCGCATGTTGTCGACCGTCGACGAATTGACTCGCGCGGGTCGTCGTGGCTTCTTCGAAGAGCAATTTCCCCGTGAAGTCGAGCGTGCGTTACGGCTTCGCCGGCCGCTCGCACTCGTGATGTGCGACATCGATCATTTCAAACTCGTCAACGATCGCCACGGCCACCAGGTTGGCGACGAGGTGTTGAAAGAGTTTACCTCCCGGATCAGCAGCAACCTCCGGCTGGGTAAGGATTGGGTCGCCCGCCTCGGCGGCGAGGAGTTTGCCGTCGTATTTCCGGATACCGGGGCCAAGGAGGCGAGTCTCGTCGCCGGCCGGTTGTGTGAGCGCGTCAGTTCACCGCATTTTGACGTCATACCCCAGCAGATCCCGATCACCGCCAGCTTCGGTGTTTGCGCACTGGAACATCCGGGTCCCGTGGGCCTGCACGGCCTGGCGGGGCGGATGGTGCGCGAGGCGGATGCGGCCCTGTACCAGAGCAAACATCGTGGCCGCGACCGGGTCACCGCCTGTAACGTTTCATCCAGCGACGCCTCACTCGCCAAACTCGTGTAGAGGCAGGCAAGTTCTGAGCCGCGCTTCCGTGCGCGGCAGCGATTTGGCGCACTTTGCGGCGTCGCTTTTTTCCTCTATCGCCCGGGCACGCGAAGTGCTAAGACGCTGGCGATCTCAAACCCGTCCCGATGCGAACCCGCGCCATGAATGACCTAGTGGTTGGCGAGCACGATGTGCTCTCGTTCCTGAAGCCCGACACCGTGCTCGGTGCTCTCGTTTACCTGGTGGTATTCCTGTTCGTGGCCATGCTGCTCTCACGGACCCTGCGAGCCGTGGTGCACGCGGCCATGACCCGCAAGGGGCACATTGACCGGACCACCATCAGTTTCATGCAGCAGTTTGGCACTGTGCTGATCTGGGTGATTGTTATCATTCTCTACGCGCACCTGATTCCTGTGTTGCGCTCGATGGGCACCGCACTCCTGGCTGGCGCGAGTATCGCTTCTGTTGTCATCGGTCTTGCCGCGCAGAGCACCCTGGGCAATCTCGTCGCCGGGATTTCGATAACGATTTACCGGCCGTTCCGACTGGGCGACACGATCCAGGTGGCGGCGCCCACGGGCACCGAGATCGGCGTGGTCGAACTGCTGTCGCTCGGTTACACAACACTGCGCACGGCTGACGGACGACTCATTGTGGTTCCCAACGCGCTCGCCGCCAGTCAGGTGTCGATCAACCTGAGTTCCAACTACGCGCCGTGGCCACTGACGATTGTTATTCGCGTGAGTCGCGACGCGGACCTCGAGGCGGCGCAGAAGCTCGCCGTCACTGTGGCCAATGAGATTGCGGATGAGAAGGCGGTGCTGGGCTGTTTTCTGACGAAGGTCGAGGCGACTGCCGCGGTCCTCGAATTGCGGGTGCGGGCGCATGATGCCGCCGGCCGGGATACGTTGCGTGCGGCTTTGCTCGTGAAGCTGGCGCAGCGGTTTTCGGAGGCCGGGTTGGCGACGGGGGCGGAGCGACCGAGTTTCTCGTAGCGGTCAGGGCAGATCGTGCGCTTGGGACGTCGGCCCGTGCGTGCCGGCCATGGCCGCTGCTCCGCGGCGCATCGCATGCCGCCGTGGATCTTAATTCCCCAACTTGACCGAACGGCCTCGTTCCGTCAGCGTTCGCCGCGGGGTACAGGTCATCGGGGGCGGTTGGACATGAATCGATCGGGAATACGAATTGCCTTGACGCTGGCGGCCGTCGCCGCGATCTCTGGCACTCTTGGCTGCGACACTCGTGGTGGCGCTCATGAAACGGCCGCTGCCACTGAAGGCACCACTTTCGCCGTCGGATTCCCCACCGAACGCAGCGCCAAGGCTCTCGATGGCCGCGTCATCCTGCTGCTGAGCCGGGATTTCTCCCGGGAGCCGCGCTCTCACGTGGAGCCGAACGAGCCTCTCGCGAGTCCCTATCTTTTCGGTCTCACCGTGGACGGCCTCGCGCCCGGCGCCAAGGCGGTTCTCGACGACACCGCGTTTGGCTGGCCCGCGACGCACCTGTCGGCCATTCCGGCTGGCGACTACTTCGTGCAGGCGGTGCTGAATCGCTACGAGGAGTTCCACATGGCCGACGGGCGCACCTTGAAATTGCCGCCCGACAAGGGAGAAGGCCAGCAATGGTGGCACAAGCCCGGGAATCTCTACTCGACGCCCGTCAAACTGCACATCGACCCAGCGCATCCGGTCAGAACCGACCTGGTGCTCGATCAGGAAATGGCGGCCATCGCCGCGCCCAAGGACACCGAGTTCGTCCGCCACATCCAGATCAAGAGCGAGTTGCTGTCGAAATTCTGGGGACGCGACGTCTATCTCGGCGCGCACGTGTTGGTCCCGAAGGGCTTCGATGCGCACCCGCAAGCACACTTTCCGCTCATGGTTTTTCATGGCCACTTCCCGGACGACATCTCGGAGTTCCGTGACACCCCGCCGGACCCGAATCTGAAGCCCGAATATTCCAACCGCTTCCATCTCGCGGGTTACAACATCATCGAGCAGAAAGAAGCGTACGCTTTCTATCAGAAGTGGATCTCTGCCGATTTCCCACGCTTCCTGGTCGTCGAGATCGAGCACGCGAACCCCTTCTACGACGACAGTTATGCAGTCAACTCGGCCAACCTCGGCCCGTATGGCGATGCCATCAACAACGAGCTCATTCCGGAGATCGAGCGGCGCTTCCGCGGCATTGGTGCCGGTTGGGCACGCTTCACGTACGGTGGCTCGACGGGTGGCTGGGAGGCGCTCGCTACGCAGGTCTTCTACCCTGACATGTACAACGGTGCCTTCGCGGCCTGCCCGGATCCCATAGATTTCCGCGCCTACACGGTGATCAACCTCTACGACGATAAAAACGCCTACACCCTCAAAGGCGAGGCGTCGAACGTCGAGCGGCCGGCATTCCGCAACTACCTCGGCGAAGTGTTCGCAACCCAGCGCGACGAGAACTACATGGAGTTGACTCAGGGGGATCGTAGCCGTTCGGGAGGTCAATACGACATCTGGCAGGCCGTGTTCGGGCCCGTGGGCACTGACGGTTACCCGAAGCCTATCTTCGACAAGGTGACCGGCGATATCGATCCGACCGTGGCGGCCTATTGGCGCGAGCATTACGACCTGTCGAACATCATTGCGCGTGATTGGGCGACGCTGGCTCCCAAACTCAAGGGCAAGATCCACGTCTACGTGGGTAGCGGCGACAACTACTACCTCACCGATTCCGTCTATTTTGCGCAGGAGCGGCTCGAAGCACTACGGCCCGCATATGCGGGCAGCGTTGCATACGGCGACCGCGCCGAGCACTGCTGGAACGGCGACCCCAAATTGCCCAACGCGCTTTCCCGCCTGCACTACAACACCATGTACCTGCCGAAAATCATGGACCGCATCCAGAAGACCGCCCCACCCAATGCCGACATGAGCTGGAAGTACTAATCCGGTAAGCTAAAGTACGTATGCTCGATTTGAATTTTGT